>MAXT01000371.1 GCA_001751225.1 Desulfuromonadales bacterium C00003107
GCTGTTCGTGCCGCGCACCTCAATGCTGATCGGGCCGGTCTCGGTGGCCAATTGCATTTCTCTACCGCTGATCTGGCCGATCTGCGGCCGCCGGAGAATATGGAAGATCGGCCGGGGCTGCTGATAGCCAACCCGCCTTATGGCGAACGCCTCGGAGAACGGGACGAATTGGTGCATCTTTACGGCCGCCTGGGCGAAAACCTACGCCATCATTTCCTCGGTTGGAAAGCCGCCATCTTTACCGGCAATCCCGACCTGGCCAAAGAACTCGCCATCCGCGCCCGGCGTAAACATAATCTCTTCAATGGGGCTCTGCAATGCCAGTTACTCCACTTTGACATCGATGAACGCTGGTTCTTTGGTGCCCAAAAAGATCCTCGGCCTGCTGAACCGGCTGCGCCCTTAAGCGAAGGGGCACAGATGTTTGCTAACCGCATTAAGAAGAATCTGCGACAGATAGGCCGGTGGGCCAAAAAGAACAACATATCTTGTTATCGGCTCTACGATGCCGATATGCCCGAGTATGCCGTGGCCGTCGACCTATACGGTCCCTGGGTGCATGTTCAGGAGTACCAGGCACCCGATACTGTCGATGCCGAGATGGCTCGGCGGCGTCTCAAAGAAGCTATGGACGTATTGCCCGAAGCTCTTGCGGTTGATCCAGAGCAGATATTTCTTAAGGTGCGGAGTCGCCAGTCAGGTCGTTCTCAGTATCGAAAACTGCAAGAACAGGGGCAGTTCCATGAGGTGACAGAGGGTAACTGTAGTTTTCTGGTCAACTTTACCGACTACCTCGATACTGGTCTATTTCTCGACCATCGGCCGACTCGGCTGCTGGTGCAGCAGATGGCTGCCGGTAAGCGTTTTCTCAACCTGTTTGCCTATACTGGCAGTGCCACGGTGCATGCCTTAAAGGGCGGCGCTGCCTCGTCCCTGACCGTCGACATGTCCCGCACCTATCTTGACTGGGCTCAGCGTAATCTGGCTTTGAACGGGTTTCAGATTGACGAACACCATCGTCTGCTGCAGGCCGACTGTCTGGCCTGGCTCGAGCAAGCCAAGGGCTCTTTCGATTTGATCTTTCTCGATCCGCCGAGTTTTTCCAATTCCAAATCGATGACCGGTACCTTCGATGTGCAACGGGATCATGTGGCTCTGCTGCGCCAGGCCTTGGGTTTGCTGGCCGAAGGAGGTGTGCTGCTGTTCTCCAATAATTTGCGGCGTTTCAAGCTTGACCGCGAGGTTTTGGCTGATCTGGATATAGAGGATCTGACCGCCGAGACTATTCCGCGAGATTTCGCCCGTAATCCGCGGATTCATAACTGTTGGCGTATTTCGAGAAAGCAAAATTTGTAACGCCTGATCGATAATTAGTGTGGCATGCAAGGCACAAAAACAGCAGAGATCCCTTTTACCGCAGAGAGCGCCGAGAACGCAGAGAAAGGCTCATACATTCGGTTGACATTATTCTCAGGGTTTTCTTTGCGTGCTCTGCGTCCTCTAGTGAGCAGAGCGAACGGGCGGTGAAAACTGTTTTAGTTGGGATTTTCAGGAGGGGGCGATGCAACGTTTGGGTGTGCGAATCCTGCTGTTGATGCTGGTAGGTGTGCTTCTGGCTGGCTGTAAGCCAGCCACTGAGCAAGGGATTGAAGACCGTGTCGGCTTGCTTACGTCAGTAGAACGGCAGAGAGTGGCTGATTTTCAGCACAGCCTGTTGCAGGATTACGATATCGAACTCAAAGTGGTGGTGCTGGAACGTACTGCCGCTGATCTCGACCAAAAGGCTCTACAGCTATTCGAGGAATACGGTGTCGGCCGCCAAACCCATGGTGCCCGAGGGTTGTTGCTGGTGATCGATCCGTTGGGGCATCAGCTACGGCTGGAGGTTGGCTACGATCTTGAAGGACTCTATCCCGATGGCTTCGTCGGCTATGTCGAAAATCAGCAGATGGCGCCCTTTTTTCAGGCCGGCCGGGTCGGAGCCGGTATCGAGGCGACGGTAGAATTGCTGATCGGTCGGGCCGCAGGGGTTGGCGCGGCCGATGGGGTTGACGGAGGGACTCCTCTGACCCATCTGTCCGGTGGGGGCGGTGCCCGTATCGATATTGAGCTGGGCAGTGGCGCGCCGGTAAAAGAGCAACTGGCAGATAGCGAGCCATTTGCCGCTGCGGATACTCCTGAAAAGACCTTGCGACGCTACCTGAAAGTATTGCAGGGGCACATCAAAGATCCAGATCTAGGCCTCTTTACGCCGTCAACCCGAGAGTTTTTCCAAAACTGGCTGGTGACCGATGCCCAGCAGGACAATGAACTGCGCGAGCTGCAGGGGGTGATCGATCAAGGTAAGACGGTGGTTGCGGACGGGCTGGCTGTGCTGCGCTTTCCCATCGATAAACGTCGTAACTCGCCCTATCTGCTGCGCCGTGGCGAGAAGGGCTGGATGCTCGATTTTGCCGCCATGAGCCGACTGATCGGTTTTAATCACCGTAATCAGTGGTTTTTTCGCAGCACCGGACACGAGTTCATGTTTGCATTTGCCGATGTGCAGTTCGATGGAAACGGTTTTCCCCATGAAAAGCCGTAAGGCGTAAGGCGTAAGGCGTAAGCGTAAGTGTAATAGGTTAAAAACGTTTATGGGTTAATTCAAACCAGATTAAAATCCGCGATCCGTTTGTAAAGCGCCTTGCGCGAAAGGCCGAGCATGCGGGCGGTCATCGACTTGTTGCCGCCGCAATGTTCCAGGGCTTCCCGGATCATCTGGATTTCCATCTCCTTGAGGGAGGAGAAAGAGGGTTGCTGGGGAAGGGAATTTGTTTGGGGCAACAGCTCATCGGGAAGGTCTCGGGATAAGACTTCTTTGCCACGCGCCAATACCACGGCGCGCTCCAGTACATTACGTAACTGGCGGATGTTACCGGGCCAGTGGTAGCCCTCGAAAAGCCTAATGACCTCCGGCGACAAGGCCAAGACCTTGTCCTCGCGGGCACAAAACTCCCGAAGAAATTCGGCGGCCAGCAAAGGGATGTCCGAGGAACGTTGGCGTAGACTAGGTACCTGTATACAAAAGACGTTGATTCGGTAGAACAGATCCTCGCGAAAATTGCCGTCCCGAACTTCGACAGGCAGGTCCCGGTTGGT
>MAXT01000372.1 GCA_001751225.1 Desulfuromonadales bacterium C00003107
GGCTAGGAGTCTGACGGTCTTGACGGGCCGAAACGAAAAATTGGCTGTTAGAGTCCAGATTTTCGAGAATTTGAGAGCGAATAGCAGGGCCATTTGGCGAAAATTGTCGAGAATCTGGGCCGATCAGGCGATTTTGCAGTCGGCTCATGGTAAGCCCGACTGCCTCCTCGCGTTGCCTGGAAGTTATTCATTCCTGGTGAAAGGAGCTGCACCCATGGAGATCATTTATCGACTGATCGGCATTATTCATACCCCCTTCGCCGAACGGAGTGGCACGCCCATTCAACCGGCCGCTGCCGCGGGAGCGGTGGGGCGCATCGAACTGGCCGATTGCTACCGGCCCGGTCTTAAGGATCTGGAGGGTTTCTCCCATCTGATTCTGCTCTACCATTTTCATCGGTCCTGCGGTTACGAACTGGAAGTGACGCCGTTTCTCGATACTCAGCCTCGCGGTCTGTTCTCCACCAGGGCACCGAAGCGGCCCAACGCCATCGGCCTGTCTGTGGTGAGGCTTTCTGCCGTGCGCGATGGGGTGCTGGAGGTGGCCGGGGTCGATATGCTCGACGGTACGCCACTGCTCGATATCAAACCCTATGTGCCTCAACTCAATCCCGCCGCAGTTGACCGAATTGGCTGGTTCAGTGGGGCGGTTGCAGATCTGCCGGGTCGTATTGCCGACGAGCGTTTTTCGCTGACCGGTTGGTAAAATGCTCTGGGGAATCTCGTTGACACTGATGTTCAGTTTCGCTATATTTGCAATGATATAGCGAAGTGGGGCGGCACGTTCAGCACTTCTCTTTCTTAACTTCAATGAAGAGCAAAGGAGCATGGTATGAAGAAGTTGCTGGGAGTTTTACTGGTACTGGTCCTCGGGGTGTTCAGTTACAGTTTTTTGCTGGCTGATAACGATCAGCCGCAACCGACGGGTAAGTTGGTTGTCTTCCATGCCGGAAGTTTGTCCGTACCCTTTGCTGCCGTTGAAAAGGAATTTGAGGCCAAGTATCCGCAGGTCGACGTATTGCGGGAAGCGGGAGGCAGCACCAAGATGGCCCGGCTGATCTCCGAGGTCGGTAAGGCTGCCGACATTATGGCTTCTGCCGACTACAATGTCATCGATAAGTCGCTTATTCCGGATCATGCCGCCATCAATATCCGGTTTGCCTCCAACCAACTGGTGCTGTGTTACACTGACAAAAGCAAATTCGCCGCTGAAATCAACGCCGACAACTGGACCGAAGTGCTGCAGCGTCCCGAAGTTATCTGGGGACATTCGGCTCCCGACCTCGATCCCTGTGGCTATCGCAGTCTGATGGTATTGCAACTGGCGGAAAAGTATCTGGCTCAGCCGGGTCTTTACAAAAAACTGCTCGCCAACCGGCCGCTGAAGAATGTTCGGCCCAAGTCGGTGGAACTCATTTCACTGATGCAGAGCGGCGAAATGGACTATGCCTGGGAGTATCGTTCGGTTGCGGTTCAGCATGGCCTCAAATACATCTCCCTGCCCGATGAAATCAATCTCGGCAATTACAAGATGGACGACTTCTACAAGCAGGCCAAGGTTCAGGTCAGCGGCAAGAAGCCCGGTACCTTTATCGACCGCATTGGAAAGTCGATCACTTATGGGGTGACCATCATCGATGCCGCGCCCAACAAATCTGCCGCTGAAGCGTTTATGGCTTATCTGCTCGACCCTGAGGGCGGCATGAAAATTCTTGCAGAAATGGGCCAGCCTCCCTTTGTGCCTGCCCGCGTCCCCACTGCTGAGATGCATGCTCTGTTGCCAGCTTCGCTCCAATCCTTGGTTGAAGTGAAGCCCTAAATCGATGCAAGTGATGAACGTTCAAAAAGGGGTTGCCGAAAGTCGACGCTTGTCCCTCGGCAGCCCCTTTCTTTATCTGACCGGTTTTTGCAGCTTCACCGTCTTGTTGTTTATCGTTATGCCCCTTTACCGCATGGTTTCGCAGCCGACGGTGGCCAGTCTGGTCGAGACCATTCGCGATCCCGAGGTGTTCTCCTCCATCTGGCTGTCGATCTACACTGCAGTGACCGCGGCCCTGATTTCCTTTGTGTTTGGCACCCCTCTCGCTTATCTGCTGGCTCGGCACAATTTTCCTGGAAAGAAGCTGGTCGAGAGCATCATCGACCTGCCGATCATGATCCCCCATCCGGTGGTCGGTATCGCCATTCTCAGCCTGTTGGGGCGCGGCCATTATCTGGGCCAACTGATGGCCAAGGTCGGACTGCGCATCATGGGCAGTGTCACCGGAATCATCGTGGTTTTGACCTTCGTCGGCTTGCCCTTCTACATCAATGCCGCCAAGGCCGGGTTCGAAAGCGTGCCGGTGCGGCTGGAGAATGTTTCCCGCAGCCTCGGTGCCGGCCGAGCGGCGACCTTTTTTCGGGTGACAGCGCCCTTGAGCTGGCGGCATATGCTCAGCGGCTTCATCATGTGCGCTGCCCGTGCAGTCAGTGAGTTCGGCGCGGTGGTCATCGTAGCCTATCATCCCATGATAGCGCCGGTGCTCATGTACGAACGTTTTACCGCTTATGGTCTGAAGTACTCGCAACCCGTCGGCGTCTGGCTGATCCTGGTCTGTCTGCTGCTGTTCACGCTATTGCGGTTGGTTTCGCTGCCGCGAAAGGTCGAGGGATGATCCACCTTGAGCAGGTCACAGTCGCCTTGCCGGGCTTTACCGTGCAGGATATTTCCTTGCAGGTGGCGGCGGGTGAGTTCTTCGCTTTGCTCGGCCCGACCGGGGCCGGCAAAACAGTGATTCTTGAGGCGATTGCCGGGTTGGTGAAAGTAACCCACGGTCAGATTCGCGTGGACGGCAAAGACCTGACCCACCTGCCGCCGGAGCGGCGGCGCATCGGCATCGTCTATCAGGACTACGCGCTCTTTCCTCATTTGACGGTGATGGAGAATATCCGCTTCGGCTTGCGTTACCATGGTATCGCCCCGGCAGAAGGGCAGCAGCGGATCGACCATCTCATCGAACTGCTCGGGCTGCAACGGATCGTGCAGCGGCGTCCGCTGCACTTGAGCGGTGGTGAAAAGCAGCGGGTCTGTCTGGCCCGGGCCTTGAGTGTCAATCCGCAGGTGTTACTCCTCGACGAGCCTTTGTCGGCCCTCGATCCCAACTTTCGCGACGAAATTCGTCGGGCTCTGAAGGACCTGCATCGCGAGTTGGGCATCACATTTATGATGGTCACCCATGATTTCAACGAAGCCCTGTGCCTTGCCGACCGAGTTGGGATCATTCGCGAAGGGGTCATGGAGCAGATCGGTACCACTGAAGAGGTTTTCGAACAGCCCGCGACCCCCTTTGTGGCCAATTTTGTCGGTATGAAGAACATCTTCGAAGGGCGCTTCGCTGGTGGGTTGGCCGAATTCGGTGGCTTGAGCTGCCCCTTGCCGGCAAAGAACAACGGCCGTTATCTGGCCCTGCGGCCGGAGGATATCGTGCTGGCCAAAGCGCAGCTAAACGATGTTGCCTGTCAGGTGTTTGCCGGCGAGATCGCCAAGATCGTACCCCTGGGTTTCGTGCATGAAATCTGTGTCCGCTGCCAGGATGCCGAATTTGTCACCTATCTCGATCGCAAGAATTTGTTTAATAGCGGTTTCGAAGTAGGCGATGCGGTCATGCTCGGTTTTGATCCGGCGGCGGCTCACGTTTTTTAAACCGAATTACCGCCGAGGACGCCGAGTGCGCAGAGAAAAGACTTTGTTTTAATCTGGGGTCTTTGCGATCTCTGCGGCCTCTGCGGTGAAAGCTTTATAGTTTAGGATTTTCTCTTACATTCCAGTTGGCTTTTTTGTAGAGGAGGAAGCACCATGTTCAATATCTGTCGTGCCCTGTTCGTGACCGTGCTGCTCTGTTGCTTGAGTCTGCCCCTTGCTGTGGGGGCCGAAGTAACCGGCAAGCTGCGTATCTTTCATGCCGGCAGTCTGACCGTGCCCTTTGCCGCCATGGAGAAGGAGTTTGAAGCCAGTTATCCCGGCGTCGATATTCAGCGCGAACACGGTGGCAGCACCCGTATGGCACGGCTTATCTCTTTCAGGTCATCGACAAGAGCCTTCTGCCTGAACTCGGTATCGGCAATATTCGTTTTGCCACCAATGAACTGGTGCTGACTTATGGCGCGCAGAGCAAATATGCCGATGAGATCAATCAGGATAACTGGTTTGAGATTCTTAGCCGTCCAGGAGTCTCCTTTGGTCATTCAGATCCTAATATCGACCCCGGTGGCTACCGTAGCATGATGGCTATGCAGCTGGCGGAGAAGTATTATCAGCAGCCAGGCCTCTACAAACGGCTGCTTGTAAAC
>MAXT01000373.1 GCA_001751225.1 Desulfuromonadales bacterium C00003107
GTGTGTGAAAACCTCTATTTTGCCGGAGAAGTCATGGACATTGACGGCATTACCGGAGGGTATAACTTCCAAGCCGCTTGGACCACCGCTTTCATCGCAGCCAAATTAAACTAAGCATCGCTATTAGCCGGCCATTTATGCACGCAAACAATCGAGATTCTCTGGATTTGGCCCTCTGCAGGGAATGCGGCGGCCGGTGTTGTCAGGCCAGTCCTGGCACCTGGGTCGACCCGGAGCGCTTCTTTGCCCTCTTTTTCGCAGGGCAACGTTTGACGGTTGAGCAACTGCGGGAAAAATTGCCTGCATTGGGACTGGTGCTCTGGGAGAAGTCTGGCGTGCCGATGCCCGCTCCCCGGTCATTAACCTCAGGATGCGCATTCCTCGGGCCTGACGGCTGTCGTTTCTCCCCAGCCGAACGGCCTTGCCAGTGTCTGGCCTTGATTCCAGATCCGCAGACCCTTGATCAGGCACAGGGCTGTCTCTGCCAACTGCCGAAAGAATTCAATCGGGCTGCGGCCAGGCAGCGCTGGCAAAAATATTGGCAGATGTTTTAACCCATGCCCTGCCAACACGATATACTACCGTAAGTAGCAGAATTGAACGCCTTACTGATTATATTCTCAGTCGCTTAATCTGTGGAGGACCTGATGTTTCGTGAATTTCTGAACACTTTCATTGTCAACCCTTGGCGTCAGGATGTTGCCCCTCATCTGGAAGACCTCGGCCAGTCTGGCCTATTTTGGAGCATGATAGCGGTCCTGCTGGTGGGATTCTTGATATACAGATCTGTGCGAAAAAAATAGATCACCCGAAGAGCAATGTTGGACAAGGGACTGCATTTCGGGTAAAAATAGCCGCTTTATTACTCACGTCATAAATGGAGACTTATCATGGCCAAAGCAAGCGCTCGGCACATTCTGGTGCCCACCGAGGAAGAATGTCTTACCCTGAAAACCCAGATCGAAGGGGGCGAAGACTTCGCTGCCGTCGCCAAGCAACACTCCAAATGCCCCTCGGGAAAACAGGGTGGCGGTCTGGGTGAATTTCGCCCTGGTCAGATGGTCAAGGAATTTGATGACGTGGTTTTCTCCGGTGAAGTCGGCAAGGTCCTCGGCCCGGTCAAGACTCAGTTCGGTTACCACCTGATCGAAATCACCAACCGCGTGAACTAAAAAATTGTGTTGTCAAACCAGCCGTGGGGCACTAGCCCCACGGCTGGTCAACGAAGCCCCCCCCTGGAAGAATTCGGTAGTAGATCCTGTTTGCGATTGAAGATTTCGCTACCGATGAAATAGTCGATCCGTTGAAGCACCTGAAGCCGCTCTGTCCCGCCACTCCCAAACCAAAAGCGCTACCCGGCCGGAGCATTCTGCGCAAAAAAAATGGCAGCGGCTTGCTGGGCATCTCCGCAGCCGCCAACGCACTAGGTCTCTCTCAGCAGAATCTGAAGGCCCTGATCCCCTGCAGCGAAATACGCATTGCAGAGCAAAACGGTGATAAGGTCATCGAGGAATACTACTGGGAAAAGGATCTGGTCGGCAAGTTCGCAAGCTTAGGGGTGGCTCAAAAGGCCGGGCGCGAAGCCAATCGGGAGGATGTGAACTACATCGCCGAATGGTGCTGCGACGGCGACCGAAGTTGGGCCAAGGATCTCATCAGCGAATTTCTGAAACAACAACACCCCACCGAAGGCTAAAACCCTAAACCCGCCCTACCCCCTCTGTCCTACGCAGAAACTTTCAGCTGAAACTGCGGATTTCAAAAAAACGTCCTTTGATTTTATTCGCGCTCAGGCGAGCAAGAGCGAGGTTGGCGCTGGCCCGACGTATGGCGACGTAGGTGTGAAAATCGAAAACGTTGATCTTGCCGACCTCACTGGCGGCAATACCCGCCTCGCCGGTCAAGGCACCGAGGATATCGCCGGGGCGCACTTTGTTTTTGCGACCACCGTCGATACAGAGAGTGACCATCGGCGCCTCAAGGGAGGCCGTCGTCGGCATGGCCAAGGTGTCCAATTCAGCGCGAGGGACGGTTTCTCCAAGATAGTCTTCAATGGCCGCCACCCGGCGATTGTCCGCCGCGGTCACCAGACTCAGCGCCAGACCCTGCTCCCCGGCGCGACCGGTACGGCCAATCCGGTGAATATGCACCTGCGGATCGCGAGTCAGCTCGTAGTTGATCACCGCCGTCAGTTCCTTGATATCGATGCCCCGCGCCGCGACATCGGTTGCGACCAGCACGGAGGCGCTTTTATTGGCAAAGCGGGCCAGCACCTGGTCCCGCTCACGCTGTTCCAGATCGCCATGGATCGCCAACGCCGAGAAGCCTCGCTCCGTCAGCGCATCAGCTACCTCACGACACTCCTTTTTAGTATTGCAAAAGATCAGGGTCGATTCCGGCCTGTAATGACCGAGCATCCGGGCGACAGCGGCCAGCCGCTTTTCTCTATCGACCACATAGAAACACTGCTGGATCTGCTGGCCATCATGGACCGACTCGACCTTGACCGTGACCGGTTGATGCTGCACCGTCGCGCTCATAGCGGCAATGGACTCGGGGTAGGTGGCCGAAAAAAGCAACGTCTGCCGATTGCTCGGCGCGGCGGCGATGATGGCGGCAAGATCTTCTTGAAAGCCCATGTCGAGCATGCGGTCGGCTTCATCAAGAACCAACATGCGCAAGGCCTTTAGATCAAGACTGCCACGCTGCAGATGATCGAGGATGCGACCGGGGGTGCCAACCACGATATGGGCACCGTGTTCGAGGGAGCCGAACTGGGGTCCAATGGGGACACCGCCGCAGAGGGTGAGAATCTTGATATTGTCGATACAACGGGCCAGCCGCCGCAATTCCTTGCCAACCTGGTCGGCAAGCTCGCGGGTCGGGCACAGTACCAGCCCTTGTACGCTGAAGCAGCTTACCACCAGCCGCGACAACAGGCCGATGCCAAAGGCGGCCGTCTTGCCACTGCCGGTCTTGGCCTGGGCGATCACATCGGTTCCGACCAGAATCAGCGGCAGGCTCTGGGCCTGAATCGGAGTCATCTCGCTATAGCCGAGGGAGTCCAGATTCTTAAGCATCGGTTTATTCAGGGGCAGACTGGCAAAAGCGGTCGGGATCATGGGCTACTTTCTTCTTCGGGATCATTAACTGGGAGACAATGACAGGGTCGATTCAACGGCGCTTCTTTCCCTGAGTTTTGGCCGGTCTGGTCGGTTTAGCCACCGGCTTGGCCACGGTTTTAAATTCGGGCTCATAGCCGACGGTGAAACTGCTGCTGGCAGCATTCCGCAGGCTGAGAAAATGAGCGTTGTTTTTAGCAAAGGGACAGATAGGCAGGCTGCAGGGCTCAAAACCGAAGCGTCGATAGAAGCCGGGTTTGCCCAACACGTACAAGGGCTGGTTTTTGATCGGCTCTTGCCGTAAGGCAAAGTGCAGCAGTTCCGAACCGATCCCCTGCTTTTGAAAGTCAGGAGCTACAGCCATGGGTGCCAAGTGCAGGCCGCAAAACTCTTTACCATGATAGGCCGGGGAAAAAGCCAGGTAGGCGATGACTTTGTTGGTATGAATAGCCACCCATTCGTGAGGGATTTTATCCTTGGCATGCAGAGTCTGCACCAGATCGGCTTCGTATTCACTGCCGGGAAAGGCACGGCGTAATAAGGCGTAGACCTTGGCGCGGGTTTCTTCGGTAACTTTCTGTATTTTCATAATCAGAGTCCTTTTTTACCACCGCAGGTCATGAGGAAAGCCGAAAACAAACCATGCGCAAGCCGATGTGGTTATTTGCATCACCCGGAAACCGGCCGAAAACTAGCACAGTTTCAGCTGGCCATCGTCTTCGGCCTCGAAGTCAATGTCTTCCCCGCCCGCCCCTGGCTCCAAACGGAGCGCTGCCACCGGCACAGGACGGACCGGCTCCGCCACTGCCTCTTCCGCTGCCGTTTCTTCGCCTCGATTGGCGGCCGCTGTCTGCATCCCCTCATCGGCGGCCCGCTTGGCCAACTTGTCACAACGCTCATTGAAGGGATGTCCAGCATGTCCCTTCACCC
>MAXT01000374.1 GCA_001751225.1 Desulfuromonadales bacterium C00003107
GGTACAGTGTCAGCCAGTTACGCTTTGAACGATCCTATATTCATACGGCGGGTAACGGGTGGAGTTGGCGGCGAAGTGTCACGATCATTAGTGAACGTTGATAAGCAGAACACCATTATCGAGACGGTGAAACAAGCCGAGGATGGCAACGGGATGATTGTGAGGCTCTTCGAGAATGAACGTTGCCGAGGACCGGTCAGATTGCAGGTGGACTTTCCTATTACAGATGCCTATTGCTGCAACCTGCTTGAAGAAAATGAGGAGCAATTGGATATTAACCAAAATGAAGTCCAGCTTGATCTTAAGCCATACCAAATTGTAACTTTGAGGCTGGTGCCAGGTGCTGAGGCTCAATAGAGATCTTGAAAGATACGGTCTGTGAGACATTTCATGAGAATGTGTTTTCCGGCATCAAAGTTAATGAAAAGAAATGAGGACAACCGGCCGCGAATTAATTTAGCAATGGATAAGGAGTTAAAATGCCTCGAGTAGCTCTTGTAGGTTGTGGCAACATCGGCATGGCTGGTCATTTACCTATGTATGCAAAGATTCCTGAAGCTGAACTGGTTGCTGTCTGCGATATAGTGGAGGAACGAGTAAACGCTGCGGGGAAGCAGGCAGAAGTAGACGTCTATACAGACTACCGGAGGATCTTAGATCGGAAGGATATAGATATGGTGGACATTTGTGTCCCTACCGATCTTCATGCACAGATTGCGATCGACGCGATGTCGATGGGGAAACATGTTCTTTGCGAGAAGCCTATGGCACATACGATGGATGCAGCGGATGCCATGCGCGAGGCTGCCATACAGAATGATGTCAAGTTAATGATCGGACAAGTGCGAAGGTTCGATCATCGCTATGTGTCCATTAAGGAGCAAATCGACGCTGGCAAAGTGGGTCGTCCGGTCTTCATCCGGCGTGCGGAGCGTCAATTTTTACCCTTCCCGCCGGAAGCCTGGCACTGGAACCCAAAGATGGGCGGAGGGGTCATTCTCGATATTGGCGTTCATGTTACCGACCTTTTTTATTGGTACTTTCAAAGGGAAGCCGTAGAGGTATACGCCGTGGCAAAGTCTGTCCGAGAGAGTGCAGTTGCTGCAGATTCCTTCGACCATGCCTTCATCACTTGCAAATTCGAAGGAGGGGGAGTTGGATTTGCAGAGACGAGTTGGGCCTATCCTGAGGGTTTCGGAGGGGCTTACTACGCACAATTGGATGTGATCGGTACGGAAGGGAAAATCCAATATGCTGACAAGGACACAAATCCAATGGTGGAATTCAGCAAAGAAAAGGGCTGTGAACTTCCCCGTTATTTCAGATTTATGTCCACAACAGAATATGCCTTTGAAGAGGAAATCCGGCACTTCGTACGATGCATTATCGAAGATGAGGAGCCAACAGGAGGTCGGCAGTATGCTCGGGCTGCATTGGAGATGGCCTTGGCAGCACAGCGATCAGCCGAGATAGGTCGTCCGGTTCAGCTTCCATTAGAAAGAGAGATCTATTGAGATGACAAAGGTAAACCTTGGCATCATAAGTTATGCCCATCCTCATACCTCAAAATATGCCGCAGCTATAGCCGCCCATCCCGACGTTTCTCTTGCCGGTATTGCTGGTCTAGGACTCAATACTGAGATCGCCAAGGAGGAGGCTAACCGCTACGGCGTCACTTACTATGATGACTACCAGGATCTATTTGAGCGAAATGATATCTCAGGAGTGTATGTTGGGACAGAGCCAATGCGCCATCTGGAAGTGGTCACCGTTGGGGCTTCTATGGGGAAACATATTCTCTGTGATAAACCCATCGCCTTAACACTGGGAGAGGCTGACGAAATTATCGGTCTTGTGAAAAGATCTGGAATCAAGTTCATGGTGCCGTTTAATCCTCGCTATCAGCTTCCACTTATGAAGGCAAAAGCTATTTTGGATAACAACGATGCGGAGGATCTTGTATCCGTATTCGCAATCAAATATGGCAAATTGCCATCGAATATCCCTGGTCCTGCGGATTACAGTTGGCTGATGGATCCCCAACAAGCTGGGGGCGGAGGATTTCTCGACATCGGCATTCATGCCATTGATGCGATGCGCTGGCTGGCAAGTAGCGAAGTAAGGACGGTTTACGCACATATCGATTGCTCAATATGTGAAGACTTACCTGTAGATGATCTGGGTCTTATGACAGTCGAGTTCGAGAATGGCGTGGTAGGAGGGCTCAGCGCAGGCTGGGTAAACCCTGATGCTTACCCAACATGGCTTGACGTGCGGTTCGAGATACTAACTACAAAAAGAGCAATCCTGATTGA
>MAXT01000375.1:0-6402 GCA_001751225.1 Desulfuromonadales bacterium C00003107
GTCTATGACCACATCAGCGAGTTGGTGAGCCGCTATCGGGATCAGATTGATACCTGGAATGTGATCAACGAGGCCCACGGGCGCGGCGCAGCATTGGACTTATCCCGCGCGGAGATTACGACGCTGACCAATACAGGCATTCGCGCTGTCCACGAGAATGACCCCCACGCGCGAATAATCATCAACAATTCCTTCGACTGGTACGGCGAGACCGGGACGATAGCGGCGCTGATGGGCGAGACGGATGACTTTACTCTCTCCATCCCTGCCTACCTGGATCAACTGGCGGCGGACGGCGTGGACTATGACGTCATCGGTCAGCAACTCTACAACGGCGGTTACGTCAGCATTCTCGCCGACTGGGGCCTGGGCGACCCGATGGGAGTGAGCACCTGGGACCTGGCCCACGTCTCTGCGCTCCTCGACCGGCTGGGGGAGTACGGCAAGCCGGTGCACGTCACCGAGCAGTCGGTGCCCTCGACCTGGGACTCGGACTGGATACAATACGGCGCGGGTTGGTGGCATCGCCCTTGGGACGAGGAGACGCAGGCTGAGTTCGTGCGCGATTTCTACACTATCGCCTTCAGTAAAGAGCACGTCGAGGCTATCACCTGGTGGGATATCACCGACAACAGTTTCATCTTCACTGGTGGGTTGTTGGATAAAAACAATCAACCCAAACCTGCCTATTTCATGATGCGCGATCTTATCGCTAGCTGGACGAGCTCTGGCCAAGTACAGACGGACTCAACAGGGAAAGCGACGATCCGTGGATATGGCGGAGAGTATGAGCTAACCGTTAATTATGATGGTCAGACCTGGAGCGACATGATGTATATTATGGAGCAGCAAAATGGCGAGTATGTTGCCCGAACAGGACTTCAAAAATGAAAGGGGTTAGACATTGGCCAATATGGATTGCATTGCTGAGTCTAATAGTGGCCGGTTTGGCTTGTGGGGAAGAGCAGGCTAGAGCGCCGTCCAGTGCGGATGATATTGGAGTCTGCCTCTATTACTATGGGATTGAATTAATCGGCCCTGAAGCAGAAAAGGCAGCCGCATTGGCGGCGCAATACGACCTGCTTATTCTTACTGAGAAGAATAGCAACTCAGAGGTTATATCTGAAATTAAGAAACACAACCCAGACGCTATTATTATCCTCTACACTAACGCCACCCAGCTCGCCAATCCATACAATGAGATTATCGCCGCCGAGAATATCTATCCCAATATGCAGCTGATGTTTCGTTGGGTAGAAGAGAATCACCCTGATTGGTTCCTGCGGGACACTGAAGGTGAGTTCATTTATCCTGCCCATCCTTATTCGGAGAGCGAGTATTATCGGGAGTTCTGGCCCTATCTGGACATGTTTGTCTTTATGGATCCTACGACTGGTTGGACCGATTACTATGCCTCACAGTCAGCCGAACGGGTTGGAGATCTTTACGATGGTCTCTACTCCGATGTAGCGATGACTTACGAAGAAGTGTGTGAAACAGTGAATGTGCTCGATTGGGCACACGACCCCGGTGAGAAAGACTGGAACCAAGCGATGATAAAGATGCTCAACGCGGCCCATGAAGCCGTCGGACGGGATCGATTCACGATGTACAACAACGGCTACAACCTTTGGGCGGTCGCCGATGCCTATGACGGACGTTTGCTAGAGTGGTGGGTGCAGTTGGACATAGACGAGCCGCTGGGCGGAGATATTTGGAAAATGTATCTCGATTCGGCTCAGGAAACGGTCAAAATGGGTAAAGCGCTTTGCGTGGCTCAATACGGTACGTCGGCTCAGGATCGTATGTATGGCCTGGCATCGTTCCTGCTCATCGCCGGAGACCAGAGCTACTACTTCTTCGATGAAGACGGGGTGGATACCGGCTCATACCTGGTCTGGTATCCCGAATATGAAGCCCCCATCGGGGAGCCGTTAGGCGATTACAGATTCAACGATGACGTCTATCGACGGGATTTTGCAAAGGGCACAGTTCTGGTTAATCCGAGCGATATTCTAGTTTCAGTAGCGCTAGCTGAAATTCATACTACTTTGCAAGGCGTCAACGTCCAGGAAATCAAACTTGCGCCTCGTTCAGGAGCGATCCTATTGCGAGGGGCAAAGCAATAAAACTCACTGTTGTCGACGGGCATGGATGAGAACTAAACACAGGACTATACAGACTGCAATTATCTTGCTCTTTCTCTTGTGGAATAAAACCGCAGCGTATGACGCATACTGTCGCCTGCTGCAGAGTTCTTCACAAGGGATTGACGATTTACTTTTGGGGTCTTCGCCGCAGGTCGAGTTCTTCAACCCACTGGCACTACTAGCCCAGGGTGCACTTTCGTCAGCGGCATAATTCTGATGCACAGGTTGCGGATTCGCTTGAATAAGAGATGGCCAACAGCTTTTACGCCGGGCGTGGCCTATGCAATCCTTGATGAAGGGCTGAAGATTAAGTTAAGACATCCTAGGTTATAGCCGGTAAACCTCGCCGGTCTTTATCGAGCGTTTTTCCTGCTTTCTGAGTATTTGTTTGATATGGAGCTATTTGGTGAATATCCAAACACAAATCCCTAAACGGCATAAATGGTTCTTCTGGATCATCCTGGGAGCGCTTTCCACAGTCTTCGCTGAGGTAGTAAGCGGCTCAGATTTGTTACCATTTTTCCATGTATGGGGGCTGATTGTTGAATTGCCTCTTTACATGCTGCACATCTTAGTGCTGGCGTATGTGGTTTTCCATTATGGCCGACCCCGTTTTTCCACGCTATTTCTCGCTGGGGCGATCTTCGGTCTCTACGAAGCCTATATCACCAAGGTCTTATGGAATCCACCCTGGGACGAGATGATCAACGTTGGCGGCGTCGCCCTTTTCGAAATTCCCGTTCTGGTGCTTTGGTGGCATCCCTTTATGGCCTTTATAGTCCCCTTACTGGTGGGAGAAACCGCGTTGACCAGTACACGGGAGACTATCAATGCATTGCCAGGAAAGGCGCGCCGACTCTTGACAACTAGAAACGGATGCATTTTGCTGGCAGCATTGGGAGGGCTGTTCCAGGGTAGCAATTCGCCCTCCCTGGAACACATTCTGTTATCCGGAGCGGCAAACGCTGGGATTCTGGGTTTGCTGCTCGTGCTCTGGCGGCGAATTAGCAGGGGGCAAACGTATGACATCCATGATTTGCTGCCGAACAAACGCGAATTCGGCGTTTTGCTGGCGTTGTTGCTAGCCTTATACCTTCTAGCGGGTTTCTTCTTGCGCCCAGAAGCCCTGCCGGGTTTGTTCCCACAAATGGTGATCTGGTTGTTGTACGGCGCATTCTTCACTCTGTTGTATCTCAACTTGCGCAAGACTCGGCAGGATACGCCGCCTGATTGGGATAGCTTTGCACAGCCATTTTCTAGGCTGTTTGGGTGCTTCCTGGTGCTGATTTTTGTAATGACATCGGCTGCAACCCATGTATTCCTCTCACCGCTGTCTAATGTGATCATGTTGATAGCTTGGGTAATCGGCGCTGTAGTTGGCATATTTTCATTGGTTTGGGCTGTAAGAGACCTGTTTTAATTCCAATATGCGTGAAGTTAATGGCTCAGTCATTGTTATCGGATGAATTGTTATATTAAAAATCCAGAAAGAAACCATATGCCCGCCGTGTCTCTGTGGTGAAGGCTCAAGTATTTCAAGGAGTGTCTTATGAGTTTAAAAAGAAACTTATCGTTAGGGCTGTCAGTGGGAGTATTGATTCTCTTAAGCCTTGGCTGTGGCGAGGCGACGTCAAGCGTGAAGAACACGCCTGATGGTGACAGTCCTGCTGAGATTGTAATTAGAGATGTGCCTGTCGTTCAAGAAGGAAATCGCATTCTAGTGATTGACGTGAACGAACCGGAAGACGGCAACTATGATGCGGCTATGGATATGGTTAAGATAGCCGGCGCACAGGCAGTAAACTTGACGGTATTTTGGGACGACATCGAAACCGCCCCAGGAGAGTACAACCCTGACCCCAATTGGCTCGCCGTCGCCAACGCCTACTACCCCGCGCAGAATGTGCAGGTCTCGCTGGTAATCAGCGTCATTGACACGACCGCAAACCGCCTTCCGGCAGACCTGGCCGACAAACCCTTTGACGACNNCCCCGCCGTGATCGAGCGCGGCCAACGCCTGCTGGATTACGTCTTCTCACAAATCCCCGACCTGAACCTCACCTCTCTATCCATCGGCAATGAAGTTGACATCTACCTCGGCGGCGACGCGGCCCTGTGGCAACAGTACCAGACGTTCTACAAGGCTGCGGCTGCCTACGCTCGATCCAAACAGCCCGGACTCGACGTCGGTGTGAAAGCTACATACGATGGCTTAGTGGACTTTGCCAGCGACCATCTCACAGCCATCAATCAATCCAGTGATGTGATTATGATGACCTATTATCCATTGAAAGGGGATTTCACAGTCGAGGATCCCTTGGTTGTCCCCTCAGCCTTTAAAGAGATTACATCAAAATATCCGGACAGGCCGATCTTTATTATGGAAGCTGGTTATCCATCCAGTTCTGATTGTGATAGCTCAGAGGCCAAGCAAGCTGAATTCATACACCAAGTTTTCACAGCATGGGATGCCCACGCCGATCAAATCCAATTGATTTCTTTCACCTGGCTGACAGACCTGCATCCATCGTCCGTTGACGAGATGGAGAACTATTACGGCCTCTCAGATCACAAGTTCGGTGAATTCCTGCGCACTTTGGGTCTACGCACGTACCCGGGTTCGGGTGTGGAAAAAGAAGCCTTCACGGTACTGAAAACGGAGGCGGCTTCACGCGGGTGGTGATCGTATGGAATCGAAACGAAGTTGTGCGCTGCGATCAGGGGGCCACCACTTTCCCCTATGGGGGGGAATCGTCCACAATGACTGCCGCGCCGCGAAACTCAAATGTAATCCGGGCGATGTTTTAACCTACAGGTTATTACTGCTTGATATGGCAATCTTGATATCGGTGCTCTGGCTCGGAGGACTCAATTTCTTGGTCGTTATTCTAGAATTGAGAGTGTGCATCCCATAACTGGAGCCATATTCAGTTCGTTTCTGGGATACACGATAATGCCGCAATTGCCTCATTATTGCTGTCTAGTTCACTCGATATAGCGGCATTGCATACTACCTTTTCTCGGTAAAAAGGGAGGCTGCTAAATACAGGTTGAAGAATCTCAAAGGGATACTAGAAGAACATCTTGACCAACGCCAGTACACCTCTTCGCCAGGGTACACGATGTGTCACACCGGCAGAATGCTTGAATTCATCCTGATGGTCTAGGTACCACTGAAAGTTGCGGATCAAGGCTGCACGATTTGAGTAAATGGGTTGAAAACCCAGCACCCGCTTCGCTTTCTCGATCGAAACGTATGAATCCTTGCCCACTGTCTTGTAGATCCACTGATAGAGCGGAGAGAGTCCCATCCGCTCCAATAATCGCAGTACAAGGATGGCGGGGGCAGCCGGGATCGGAATTATTCGCTTTCCATGTCCGGCGAAATCAAGCACAGCCTGAAAGTCAGTCTTTGGAGTGCCATATTTCTCTGCACCTAAGTTAAAGATATCGTTGACTTTTTTGCATGGTAATGTAGCTGTTAGCCAGATTGCGTTACAAAGGTCTTCTACGTCCAGGTATTGGTATAGGTTATTTCCCCTACCCAGCACTGGAAAGTTCTTCCCATCATTTGCCCACTCATACAGCAATTCAAAAATACCTAATCGTTCAGGTCCAATGAACGACTTAGGTCTCAAGATTGGAATACACATCCCTCGCTCGAGGTAGTGCTCGCATACTTGTTCAGCGAGCACCTTCGACTCGCCGTAGGGCCCGACGCCGCTGAGCTTGTTATCCTCAACAAGGGGATGGTGGTCAGGGATACCATAGACGGCTGTTGTTGAGATATGAATGACCCGCTCCACCTTATGCTGGTATGCAGACTCGAGAACATTCCGAGTACCTTCAATATTGGTTGAATAGATATCTTCCCGCTCATATAGCGGTAAGGCGGCTGCCGCATGGATCACGACCTCGATATTCTCCATCACATCATCAACAACAGCCATATCGCGAATGTCGCCTGTGACGATTTTCACCTGATCCTTGACGTCTGGATAATCGAAGGGGGCGATATCGAGTGAAACAACTCGCTGATTCCGCATCAGCAAGAAACGAGCAAGGTTGATTCCTAGAAAGCCTGCGCATCCTGTGATTAGATATTGCCTTGATTGTCCATCTTGCATTTATGCATCGTTCCTTTCTGAACGCCTCGATTGGCCGACGGATTTATCATCCCGATGAGCCATAAACAAAAGAGAAGTATCTTCCTGTTTCTCACTTCTACTCACATCTGTGAAGCCTCAATGAT
>MAXT01000375.1:6468-6665 GCA_001751225.1 Desulfuromonadales bacterium C00003107
CCTTGACTCACATCTGATTTTCTCCATATGCCGAAGGACGACGAGTTCCCGCATCAGCACGAACGCCCTGATACCTGATTTCTTGGCAAGCTCGTTCTGTTCGAGCCCACCAGTCTCTCTCAGGATCTCAAGGATATTAGTCTGGGTTTCGTTGACCTGAAAATATCCGCTTACCCGGCTGGATAATGATGTCGCGC
>MAXT01000376.1 GCA_001751225.1 Desulfuromonadales bacterium C00003107
GCCTGGTCATCGGCGCCATGGTAGGTGGCGCCTTCGGGGCAGCGTCCCACGCCTTGTTTCCCACCATGATTCAGGATCCGCGGGTCTGCGTACTGCTCGGCATGGCCGCCTTCTTTGCCGGGGTCGCCAATACTCCCATCGCCACCCTGATCATGGTCAGCGAACTGACCGGAAACTACGCTCTACTGGCACCCTTGATGCTCGTTTGCGTGGTCGCTATGGTTGTCTATCGGCGCAACACCATCTATCAGAAACAGGTTCGCGGCCGGATCGATTCACCGGCCCATCTCGGGGACCTGGTGGTCGATGTACTGGAGGGGATTACGGTGGGGGAGTTGGCAGAGCATGGCCGAGAACCGACCTTTATTCCAGAAGGCCTACCGCTTAAGGCAATTTTGCAGAAGATTTCCGGGGCGGCCGGCGGTTACTATCCGGTGATCAACGACGATGGGCGTTTAAGTGGCATCTTTTCCGTCAATGATATTCGCCGGATTCTGCATGAAGAGATTCCTGCCGGCCTGATTTGTGCCCGGGACATCGCTATGTCGCGGGTGGTGACGACCAGTCCGGCCGAATCCTTGACCGGGGTGATGCGTAAGCTTTCGCTACGGGGCTTGGAAGAGATACCGGTAGTGGATGATGAAGACCCGGGCAAAGTGCTGTTTATGCTCTCCCGGCGGGAGGTGTTGGCCCGCTATGCCAGCGAACTCGAGCGCCAAAAGGGCGTTTTTTCCGAAGCCTGAGTTCAGCCAGCGGCGTTAATGTCGGCTTCCACTACAAAACGTTTGATTTTACGGGTGGTGGTTTTGGGGAACTCGGAGTCTCGCAAGGTAAAGCGTTTGATCCGTTTGTAGTCGGCCAGACGCTGGCCGGCGCACAGCACCTCCTGGCGAAGCAGAGTCTCGACCGCCTTCTCATCGAGAGGCACGATCCCCTCAGCGGCGGCATAGGCATCGAGAGCCACCTGATCAGGATAAATCTGCGCATGAACCTCTTCGGCCGAAGCGTCGAGGCGGTGACCATAGACCATGGCCTCGGCGATCAGCGGACTCTTCAACAGCTCGTTCTCGACCTCCTCTGGATAAACGTTTTTGCCGTTAGGGGTGACGATCAAGTTTTTTAGCCGACCGCAGATATAGAGCAGGCCTTCGTCATCCAGGCGACCCAGGTCGCCGGTGTAATACCAGCCCTCCTTGATCGCTTCTGCCGTTGCCTGGGGACGGCGATAGTAACCCTGCATAACGTTATCTCCCCGCACCAGAATTTCACCGACCCCATCCTTGTTGGGCGCCTCGATGCGCACCTCGACCCCCGGAATCGGCCGTCCGACACTGCCGAGTTTTTTTATGTTTGCACATTCCATCGAAATAATCGGCGAGGTTTCCGTGATGCCATACCCTTGATGAAGGGTAAAACCAAGATTTTCCATTCCCAGGGCAATCTCAGGATCGAGGGCAGCACCGCCACTGATAAAAGTGGGCGAGCAGCCCAGCTTTTTGCGCACCTTGGCAGCGATCAGGGGTCGCGTCAGGGGGATACCGAAGAGGGTGTGCGCCAAGGGTTTTTCCGTGATGTTTTTCATGATGCGATTGAGCAGTAAACGATAGACGGCCGGCACCCCCATAAAGTAGGTCGGCTGCACCTCGACCAGGTTTTGAGCGATCTTTTTCAACGATTCGGCAATGGAAACGGTTCCCCCCAGGGACAGGGGAGCAAGAGTTCCGGCAACCTGCTCAAAAACATGATTAATGGGAAGAAAAGACAGGGTGTGCATGGTATGGTCGGCCCCCAGCTGGGGGATGGCATTTTCAATGTTCGAAACAATATTGCGATGACTTAGCATGGCCCCCTTGGAACGGCCCGTGGTGCCCGAAGTATAAAGAATAACCGCCGTATCTTCGGACTGACGCCGGACCTTGGTGGGCATCTTCTCAATCAACAGATCGCTGAAAAGACTGAGTTCGCATCCTTGTGGTAAAACTGGGTCGGTTATTGGCCCGGTTCGGCCAACTCGTTGCCACCCCGAAACAGTGCTAACCATTTCTTGAATCTCGCGACCGAGGTTTTCCAGGGACTGCATCTCTTTATCCGGGATAGAATACTGCCTGGCTAAAAGACGCCATTCGGCAGTCATCACACTCAATTTTTCCTGCAGAGGCTGATGGTGATGGACCGTATTTTCATCGAAAAGCACGATCCCCTTCAATTCTGACAAGTCGCCGGCAATATCGGCCACAATCTCCAGGGCGGAAGATTCGCAGATTAGCAATCGAGTTCCGCAATCGTTCAGCACATGACGCATTTCGGCGCCTTTAAGGTCCTTGTCCACGGGAACCACGATTCCCCCGGCGTGAAGGATGCCGAGATAACTACCTATCCAAGAAGGTGAATTGGCTCCCAGTAGGGCGATGCGATCTCCAGGGACCATTCCCCGGGCCTGCAGTCCTGCAGCGACCTGATTAACCGTAATCCATAATTGGCGATAACTGGTCTCTTGCCAATGGCCGCCTTTTTTGTGTCGAATGGCAACCTTGTCTGGAAATTTTTTACAGCTAGCTTCGATCAATCCGTCGATAGTTTTCACCAGCAAGACTCCTTAGATATCGGTATCATTCTTGGCATCCTAGCTTCGAGTTAAAGTGAAGGCAACCCAAAACAATCCACGTGGCTGGTGGTAAGGTCATTGCCACCAGCCTTTAAAGACGGGGGTTTTTGCTTTACAAATAACGGCGTCTTTTGTAAATTAGTGGGTCTTTTGTGTACTACCTTTTTACGAGGAATACTAAGTCCCTATGGATCAAAGCCGAATTCGCAATTTCTCCATTATCGCCCATATCGATCACGGTAAATCGACCCTGGCCGACCGGTTACTTGAAGAGACCGGAGCCCTTACCGATCGGGAAAAGACCAACCAGTTTCTCGACAAGCTCGACCTGGAACGGGAGCGGGGCATCACCATCAAAGCTCAGGCTGTGCGTCTCGATTACCGAGCCGACGATGGCCAGGACTATATTCTTAATCTTATCGACACTCCGGGACATGTCGACTTTAGTTATGAAGTCAGTCATTCTTTGTCAGCCTGTGAAGGGGGACTGCTGGTGGTCGACGCCTCTCAGGGGGTCGAAGCCCAGACCCTGGCCAATGTCTATAT
>MAXT01000377.1 GCA_001751225.1 Desulfuromonadales bacterium C00003107
TGTCCAACCACTACCATTTGCTGCTGGAGACTCCCGCAGGTAATCTGTCGGAGATCATGCGCCATATCAACGGCGCTTACGCAAAGATAAGGGGTCAGGTCTCAACTCTTGGCAGGGTGCGCGGTTTTGCTAGAGTGAGGCATATCCTTTCGCTTCCTGTTGGGGAGCATAAGTGAACGATCACATCTAGACTCAGGGGACCCATTATGGCCGTAGATATTCGATGGAAGCAACGTTTTGATAACTTTCTGCGGGCATTGCAAACATTGACCGAAGCGATCGAAATAAATAGGCAGCGACCTTTGTCTCGCCTTGAACAGCAAGGTTTGATCCAGGGTTTTGAGTTTACTCACGAACTGGCCTGGAATGTTCTGAAGGATTATCTCGAAGAGCAGGGGTATGTGGGGCTTATCGGATCAAAGAATGCTACGCGCACGGCGTTCAAAAATGCCTTGATCAGTGACGGAGACGCCTGGATGGACATGATCAGGGCGCGTAATCTAAGTTCGCATACTTACAACATCGAGGTCGCCGAAGAAATTGCCGCTGACATTTTGACCCGTTTTTATCCTGCCTTTGCGGCCATGGCGCAAAACTTTACCGAGCTGATCGAGGTGGACAGGCCCGTGCCATGAAGTACGGTCTGAGTGAAAGAACGCTTGCAAAGATAACCCAGGTTCTTGCGGCATTTCCTGAAATCGAAAAAGCGGTGCTGTACGGATCTCGGGCCAAGGGGAATTATCGGCCCGGTTCAGATATCGACCTGACCCTGTTCGGCGGCGAACTCAATCAACAGCGATGCGCGATTATTGCCGAAGCACTCGATGATTTATTGCTCCCCTACACTATCGATCTTTCGGTTTATGACCAGCTGCGACACTCGGCGCTGCAGGCCCATATTGATCGGGTAGGGCAGCTATTTTATCAACGGAAAGATAGGGAACAAAACAATCAATCTTGCTAGATTGAACAATATCTTTTTGATCCTCATCAAGTGAGTATTATGGCCCGGCCTTTACGCATCCAGTATCCTGGCGCTTTTTATCATGTGACCTCTCGTGGCAATGAGCGCAAGGATATTTTCCGAAGTACCATCGACCGGGAGAGGTTTCTCGGCTACCTTGAATCGGCCACCTGCCGCTATGGTGCTGTCATTCACGCATACTGCCTGTTGTCCAACCACTACCATTTGCTGCTGGAGACTCCCGCAGGTAATCTGTCGGAGATTATGCGGCATATCAACGGCGCCTATACCACCTACTTCAACATCAAACGCAAGCGGGCCGGCCATTTGTTTCAAGGTCGGTACAAGGCTATCCTGGTCGAGGCGGATGCCTATGCGGTGGAGTTGTCCCGTTACATTCATCTGAATCCTCTGCGGGCCGGAATTACTAAAACCCTGGCGGATTACCGCTGGTCCAGTTATGCCGCCTATATCGGGCTTGCCGAGCCTGCCCCCTGGTTGAAAACCGACTTTATCCTGAGCCTGTTGGGCCAAGATCCCCGGAGCGTGCAAGACAGCTACCGAAAGTTTATCCAAGCCAAGAGCGATGTTGCGGATGAAAGCCCGTTAAATAACGTGGTCGCCTCGACAATATTGGGCGGGGATGCGTTTGTGCAGGAGGTGGTGGAGCGTTATGCCGGTGGTGTCTCCGAGACAGAGCGGCCGGAGGCGCTAAAAAAGTTAATCGACCGGCCATCGATCGATACCGTGCTAGCCGCGGTGGACAAGAAACTAGCTGGGCAGGAGAAACTATCCAGGAAAGTTGCCGTCTACCTCTGTCATCGTCTGACCGGAGAGACTTTGAAGCGGATAGGTGATCGTTTTGGCTTGAAAGAGTCGGCAGTTTCCCAGGCCAGTCGTCGGCTGGGCAATAAGCTGCTAGAGGATAAGGCCCTGGCGAAGCGGGTTTCCCGGCTGGAGAAATCTCTGGTTGTCAAACCGAAACGCTCTGCTCTGGGGAAATCGAATCCGGCCGGCAACAAGGGGGTTGCTAGAGTGACGCGTCTTTTGCACGATATCGAACGCATTCTGGAGGATTTTCCCGAGGTGCGTTTCTGTACCCTGTTCGGTTCGGCGGGACAGGGGCGCATGACGGCGCAAAGCGATGTGGATATCGCCGTCGCCGGTGAGCAGAAGCTGCCGATTGAGACCAGGGTTCGCCTGGCGGGTGCACTCTCTGCGGCCCTGGGGCTGGAGGTTGATCTGGTCGATCTGCAGGATGTCGCCGGGTTGATTCTGGAACAGGCCTTGTGCAGGTCAAAGGTGGTAAAGAATGCCGATCACCTTGTTTATGCCCGGCTGCTCAAGCGCCTGTGGTACAACCAGACGGATATGATGCCCTACGTCAAGAGGATACTGGAACAAAGGAGTAACCGTTGGCTTCGATGATTTTACTGACCAAGTTGGACTCGCTGCAGCGTTGTTTGGCGCGTATTGTCTCCAAGATACCGCCCGGTGTCGAGATGCTGCAACGGGATCTGGATCTGCAGGATATCATTGCGCTGAATCTGGAGCGGGCGGTTCAGGTGTGCGTCGACATTGCCGCCCATGTCGTGGCGGAGTTCAACACCCCGGCTCCGGCCACCATGGCCGAGGGTTTTGATCGGTTGCAGGAGCTTGGGGTAATCGCTGAAGAGACAGCGTTGCGGATGAAAAATGCGGTCGGCTTCCGCAACATCTCGGTGCACGAATATCAGAAGATCGACTGGCTGATCGTCTATCGAATTATCACCGAACATCTCGACGACTTTAAAGATTTTGCAAGGCAGGTGCTTGATTGGTCGAATGATGGGGACCGTAATGCGTGACGCTGACGCGTAATTAGTTTAAAGGCCGTAATGAGTGATCAGTGATAAGTAATGGGTTAAAGGCTTCAGGCGTAAAAGTCCTATGTTTTCAACTGATTATGATTTACGGCTTACGGGATTTGAGATTGATCTGTGAATGCGCAGCATCCGGTTTTATCTGCGTCCAATTCAGGGTTTAAAGACTCGGTGGGATACAAGGGGACGCTAGACAATTATTTCACTGCGAAGGTTGGCTTCGGTAAACATCCTTCCGGTGGGCTACGCGCACGACCAGCACCAGGACTTCTTTTTCATTGATTTCATAGATGACTCTGTAAGCCCCAACCCTGTGCCGGCGCAAACCCGAGAAGTCGCCCTTGAGTAGTTTTCCGACATGCGGGTTTTCGGTCAGTTGGTCGATGGCTGCAACAAGGCGTTGTCGAGTTGGTTTATCCAGTAGTTGCAGTTCTTTGAAGGCACTCTTTTTAATCTTCAGAGAGTAGGGCACGCCGCGCCTCCTGCCAGTCGATGGTTTCGTCTGCCGGGTCGCGCAATCTCTCAATGGCCAGGGAAATGTCGTTAAAGTCTTCGATATAGGCCTCGATGGCCTGACGGATGACCTCGGCGCGTGTGCGGTGCAGGGTGCCGGCTGCTCGGTCTAGGGCAGTTATCATTTCCTCTGGAAGGCGGGCTGTAACCTGTGCCATGGGATTCTCCTTTCTGATGTCGTTGACATTTCATGACATTATGGCCCCTTTCCGCCGAATCTGCAAGTTGGAAATTGTCTCTTTGAACGGCGATAAGGGGTTTTGGAAACCGTGTCGAATAGGACGCCAATGAAGGCAGAAAATGCTGAGGGGCCGTAATGCGTGACGCGTAATCGGATTAAAGGCCGTAATGAGTGATCAGTGATCAGTGATGAGTGATGAGTGATGAGTGATGAGTAATGGGTTAAAGGCTTCAGGCGTAAAAGGCCTATGTTTTAAGCTGATTACGATTTACGGCTTACGGGATTCGAGATGGATCAGCGTATGCGCAGCATCAGATTTTATCAGCGTCCAATCGGACAGGGCTAAGGAATCGTAATTCGTGACGCGTAATAGGTTCAAATTCCGTAATACGTAAGGTGTAAATGGTTTCAACCTATTACCAATTGCGGGTCACGCGTCACGGTTTTGAAAGCGGATCACGGCTTTAAAATGAGCAATCTATACCCAAAAATCCTCCATCACGGAGCCCAGCAGGGCGTAACCGGCTCCTGCCACGAACTGTGTCTGTCGGATAAAGATGGCATCCTCATCGATTGCGGACTTTTTCAAGGAGAAGAAGCGGAGCTTCAGAAAATCAGGTCCAAGGGGCAAGGTTCAAGGCCCGAGGAAGAAGGTCTAAGCGGTACCTGGCAGACCATCGATTTTCCTGTCGGGCACATCAAGGCCCTGGTGGTGAGCCATGTGCATATCGATCATGTGGGGCGCATCCCCTATCTGCTGGCCGCTGGGTTCGAAGGGCCGATCTACTGTTCGGAACCGTCGGCGCTGTTATTGCCACTGGTTTTGGAAGACGCGGTCAAGGTCGGTTTTACCCGAGATTCTCGCCTGGTTGAGCGCTTTCTCAAACGGCTGCGGAAAATGATCATTCCGCTGCCCTATGGACGTTGGCAACCGATCGAAACCGATTCCGCTGCCCGCCTCGATATTAAGCTGCAGCCGGCCGGCCATATTCTCGGCTCGGCCTATGTGGAATGCCGGCTCCGTTGTTTGTTAGCAGACATCGGTCATTTGCCTGAAAACTGTGGCCAGATACCCGCAAACAACAACCCGCAGCGCGAGCTGCGGTATGTCTTTTCCGGCGATCTTGGCGCACCCTATGCGCCGCTGTTGCCAGCGCCCCGTGCGCCCTACCGGGCCGATGTGCTGGTGCTGGAAGCAACCTACGGTGACCGGCTGCACGAGGGGAGGCGGGAAAGGCGCCAGAAATTGCGCCAGCTGATCGAAAGAGCTTTGCAGGAC
>MAXT01000378.1 GCA_001751225.1 Desulfuromonadales bacterium C00003107
GTGATAAAACTGACTGAAATTAAGAAAAAGCTAACCCGGCTCCCCGTCGATAAACTGGATGAGGTGGAAGATTTTTTAGGTTTTCTTCTATCCCGGCATGAAAAAAAGGGGACAGATGTTGCTCAAATGAAGGGAATCTGGGCAGGAAAGGGTTTTGAACGTATAGATGCCAAAAAAGAAATTAAGTCGCTCAGGAAAGATTTGTCGAAGTCTATCTTGAAAAGGGGTGTCTAAGATATGGAGTATCTGGCAGACACGGTTACAATAATTCGACATTTTTCTGGAGCAGGCCGCATCGGTCGTCAAGCAAAGAGTATTCTGGAAGGTGTTGAAAATGGCGAGCATCACATGTTTCTTTCAACCATTTCTTTAGTCGAAATCCTCTATTTATCCGAGAAAAAGCGTATCACAATCAATCTTGGAGAGTCATTAGAGATGATGGATGAATCAACGAATTACTCCATTGTAGACCTAACGCCTGATATTGTGAAATTTGCCGAAAATATAGTCTTTCCTGACATATTTGACCGTCTCATCATATCTACAGCGCAATACCTTGGCGCGCCCCTTCTTACGAGTGACAGGGCAATCCGCAACAGGGATCTTGTTGAAACCATCTGGAGTTGACAAATGGAGTATGAATCATGGCAAGGAAGAAAAGGGTGGACAAGACCACACCTGTTGAGAGCGTGAAGCACAAGGACAAGCGCGCCAACATCCCAACAGAGGAACTTCGAGATTTCGTAAAGGAAGACGAGAACCAGCCCAAGACCGTGCTCTATCCCCGCGACCCGTCTCTGGACCCTCAGCTTGTCTGGAAAGGGAAAGACGAACAGGACCAGCAAGACCTCGCCGTGCCATCGGTGCCCATCTATATCCAGGAGAAGATTCACCCACAGACCATTATAGAAGATGTACGCCGGACCGTCCGAAAGGAGATCCCGGCCCAGTTCACCCTCTTTGCCGATTTCAACGGCCTTGAGTTTGAAGAGATGATTGATTTCTACCGCCACGGGGCAAACTGGTCAAACCGGATGATCTTGGGGGATTCTCTTTATGTTATGACATCCCTTGCCGAGAAAGAGGGGCTCAAAGGTCAGGTACAGATGATTTATATTGATCCGCCTTACGGGATTAAGTTCGGGTCCAACTGGCAAGTGTCTACACGTCAAAGAAATGTAAGTGACGGAAAAGTCGAAGACGTGACCCGGCAACCGGAGCAAATTCGGGCTTTCCGGGATACGTGGAAACTGGGTATTCACTCCTATCTCGCCTACTTGCGGGATCGCCTCATCATTGCCAGAGAGCTGTTGACTGGAAGTGGTAGTATATTTGTTCAAATTGGGGATGAGAACATTCACCTGGTTAGGTGTCTGATGGATGAGGTTTTTGGAAGCGAGAATTTTTGTCAACTGGTTCCGTTCAGAAAGAAGCTGATGCCACTCGGTGCGAAATTACTCGAAGGAATGTATGATTACCTAATTTGGTATGCTAAAGACTTAGATTCAGTGAAGTTTAAACATCTTTTTAAGAAGGCCGAACCAAGGGCCACTTCAAGATGGACAAACGTTGAACTTCCTGACGGTACAAAAAGAAAATTAACAAAGGAAGAGACGGAGAACACAAGCTTATTACCTGGAGATTCTCGAATATATAGACTTGTCTCTCAACGTGCGCCATCATATTCAGCAGCAAATGTTTATGATATCGACTTTTGGGGGCATAATTACTCTCCCCCAAGAGGGGGATGCTGGGTTACTTCTAAAGAAAAAATGGAAAGACTTTTTGCCGCTGAGCGGCTTGAATCTGAGGGTGATAATCTGAGCTATATTTATTATCATGATGATTATCCATATTCTAAAATAAATAACGTTTGGAGTGATACTTCTCCAGTTCAAAATAAGTCATATGTTGTTCAAACGACCGAGCTAGTTCTTACGCGTTGCGTACTAATGACTACCGATCCAGGGGACATGATCCTCGATCCGACATGCGGGAGCGGCACGACAGCATACGTGGCTGAGCAGTGGGGCCGTCGCTGGATCACCACGGATACCTCTCGTGTGGCTCTGGCCCTGGCGAGAACGCGACTAATGGCTGCCAAATACCCGTACTACTACTTGGCCGACTCTCCAGAAGGGATCAGGAAAGAAGCAGAAATAACCGGCAAGATGCCACCTGAGTACAAGACGGAGAATGATATAAAGAAGGGTTTTGTCTACAAACGAGTGTCTCACATTACTTTGAAATCCATTGCCAACAATCCGGAGATAGACACCATCCACGCAAGGTGGCAGAAAAAGACGGAGCCGATCAGAACCAAGCTCAACGGCCTGCTGAAGAAATCATGGGAGGAATGGGAAATCCCCAGAGAGGTAGACAAGGAATGGCCCAAAGAGGCCAAGAAACTTCATCAAGAGTGGTGGGAGTTGCGAAAAAACCGCCAGGAAGAAACAGATAAATCCATTGCCCGTGATGCCGACCAGGAAACCCTTTACGACCAACCGTATGAAGACAGAAAACGTATCCGCGTGGCAGGCCCTTTCACTGTGGAGAGCCTGTCCCCCCATCGGGTTTTATCCACCGACGATGAAATACCTGCTTCAGAAAAGGAGGGACGAGAATCCACAGGGGCCGGTCAGTTTGAGATCATGATTCTTGAGAATCTGAAAAAGGCCGGGGTTCAAAACACAATCAAGAACGAGCGGCTTCATTTCGACCGTCTGGAGACCTATGCCGGAACCTGGATTCATGCCGAAGGGGAATACACGGAAAAAGACGGGACAGTTCGTCGCGTGGCCGTCTGCATCGGCCCGGAACACGGCACCGTTGGCCCCGAACTGGTCAAAGAGGCTGCAAAGGAAGCGGTGAAAGGGGTGGGGTTTGACGTTCTGATCATCTGTGGGTTTGCATTTGACCCCCATGTCTCCGAAGAGGCCAAGCGCTATGGCCAACTAACTGTGCTCCCGGCACGCATGAATGCGGACTTGAGCATGGGCGACGAACTCCTCAAAAAGACCGGCGCGGGCAACCTTTTCATGATATTTGGAGAGCCGGACCTCAAAATAGAAAAGACAAAAAGCGGACAGATCACTGTTGAAGTCAAAGGCGTAGATGTCTACGATCCGACCACAGGGCAGATCCGCAGCCATTCAACGGACGACATCGCCTGCTGGTTCATAGACACGGCTTACAACGAGGAAAGCTTTTTTGTCCGCCACGCATACTTCACCGGGGCGGACAGACCATATGACAAACTGAAGCGCGCCCTCAGGGCCGAAATCGACGAAGCAGCATGGTCATCTCTCTATACCACAAAGAGCCGCCCATTCGACCCTCCCAATACAGGCAAGATCGCAGTAAAGGTCATCAACCATTATGGGGATGAGGTTCTGAAGGTTTATGAGATTTAGATTGGCCTATTCCAAAAAAGCCAAAACATATTCCATGACATTGACATATGCGGGCTCCTGCAGCTCCTGAAATCTGGAAAAGGACAAGGCCTACTACATCGC
>MAXT01000379.1:0-1969 GCA_001751225.1 Desulfuromonadales bacterium C00003107
TCTTCGACCCATACGTCTATTAACACAAATTTGGAAGCTCATGATTTTGCATTGGTAGATGATTAAGTAGTTAGCGAAACAAGGTAAGCCTACTACCAAGTCATTTGCACCTATCCAGCGTTAAAGAGCAATATTCTCCTTGTTTAAGGCAGATTTGCTTCACTGCTCCAATCGTAACCGTCACAACATATCCCTATCTGAAAGATGTATCCAGTTAACCCATTCTGGGTTAATGTGTCCCGAAAGGCTCTGGGTGTGAAACGGACATCACCATGATTCATTACCACGTCACACTTCCCAATTACGACTAAATGATCCCAGATATAGAAACTGTCTTCCGGATCAGGATCTTCACATTGATAGGTGGCACTATAATAATATGTTTCTCTATCCTGGAGGATAACTATTTTCTTAAATTCTCCAGCCTCAATTCGATCCAGTTCAAGGGCATAATCTGTTTGAGGCACGCCTGCCGGAAAGGGCTCTTTTGAGAACGAAACCATTGATTCACTTGCATGGGTAGGGCTGCAATAGACATCTCCTTGGCCGTCTCCATCAAGGTCGTTATCGTAGTTTGATCTTATCAGGGTGCCATCATTGCAGAAATAATCGGTGTTATTCCAGATAGCAATGTGATCCGGCTCAAAGAGGTCTATCATGCCAACTGCCACCCCATCTTCATCACCCAGTTTTCCCCTGTAAACAATCTGCAGGATCAGATCAGTTACATTGGTGGGAATCGGATTATCTGTGAAATCAAATGCATATTCGGTAAAATCATCCCTGCCTGGAGGTGGGCTGGTATTTTCTGCCGAAATCGAACAACTGTATTCATCTTCCATATATTCAGGAAAGGGCGCCTGCTGGGATGGATCAAAATTATTGTCTTTGGGCTTATAATATCGGGCAATTGCAATTAGTTTGCCTCCTTCCATCTCCTTGTTATTGGAAGCGGTATTCTTAAGCTTCAATTTGATTTCTGTAAATTGCCCCGGTAAGGATTGACCGCTCATATCCAATATGGCATATACGTATCTATCTGGTGGAGTAATCTCAATAGTACCTGTTGAATATACACTCCCTACTACAGCGCTTTCTTCATTTCCTAATTTCCCTCTAAAAACAAGTATATAATTTCCCGGCTCTTTGGCATTATTGGGTGGCGTAAAATTGACACTTCCGTTATTGTTATTTCCCGGAATCACTGCTTCAAAAGGAAAATCACCACTTATGATTTGTATTCTTTCATCATCTGTGTTGTCATAATAAAGCTCAAAGGTTCCATCCATATCCTCTTCCGTTTGGTTCTCTATCACGTAGCCACAACCATTATCCTCGTCAGGAACCAGGTCTATCTTACCCCGGAAGAAATAATCCAGCAGCCCTGCTGAGTAGCCTACAGCACGGGGGATAAGCTTATCAGCGTAATCTTTCCAGCATTTTTTGTCTAATAGGAAGGCATAATGGATTTCAGGGGTATAATAAAAATTTAGTTGATATGCCCAATATTTGATAGCAGCTAAATGGTCTATTTGTTCTCCAATGCCATCTTTATATTTAATATAAATGCGGTTATCAATTTTTCCATCCTCGGCATCAACTGGTTCGGGGTTTAGCCAATCAATTCTGTCATAGTTTGTGTCAGCTAGACTCGGATGTTGGTAATCCCACATGGTATCTTCTGTGAGAAAGTTGGCGTTGGAGTATTCAGCAAGACCGATTGTATTATCATAAGGAGGGAATGTGTCACCCTCGTTATACTGATTCCTGTCAAATAGTCCGCTGACGGGAACTAAATTACTATAGTTTAAGTCCGGCTGTGGATCGGTAAACAAAACAGGATCTGGACGATCACCGGGCTGATCAGGAATAAAATCCAATTTATGCTCACCTTCATCTTCCAGATATTCTTCTGTATAGGTTTCATAATTCCATTTTCCTAAAAGATAAAATTCAGTTTCTGGTATTT
>MAXT01000379.1:2012-7753 GCA_001751225.1 Desulfuromonadales bacterium C00003107
CAATCGGCAAAGTTCTCGTCTCTGTCATAATTGGTATCAGCTGTCAGTGCATGGTAGTAATAGCCTCTGGCCTTGCCCCACGACCAGTCACCAGTACGATTCTGAAAGAAGTCTTGCTCTCCAGGTTTCAAACCCCAGAGAACGGACGAAACAGGGTCTCTACCATAAGCGTTAATGTATAATCCATTTATAAGGATATTATCTAGACCCGCTTCATCCCAGTCCCTTAAAGGGTCATGGAAATGGTTAAATGCACGAGTGGTCAAAAAATCATACTCCCCCAATATCCCATAGTCCTCCGTTTTTCCGCCGTCAGCGATCCATTCCCAGATCCTTTTTGTTTCTTTATCTTTTTTGAGTTCAGCAGAAATTCCGTTCTCAATACCCAGTTGATCCTTTAATACCGAATCCAACTGTGAAGATTCCACTGCCGCTTCATTGATCTTATAATGAACACTGCCATGATATGCCCATGAGAGATTGCATACAGATACAATAGTAGTAATTATTGATACGATAACTGCTGACTTTTTGATCATTTTTGGCCCTCCTCATTTGGTATCGTATTTGGGGGTAATCCAAGGCTTACGCATTCTTGATTAATTGCTTTTATATACAATTTTCTCTTTTGATAAGGAATTTCATGGTAGGTATTCACATAAATTGCGTTTCTTTTCCTCTCCTTGATTGTCTTCAACTTCGGCAACTCATACACAATGTATTTCTTAGGAGGAGGCCAGGTTTTGCTCTCACCACCCGCAGTAGAACGTGCATGACCTGGAAAAACTCCATACCCAGGCTTAAAAATAGTAATTTTTCCCCGTGCGTATCCACGGACAGCCGTAAACCATCTTTTCACCTTCGGTATCTTGAACTCCCCGTTCTCGTCGGTTAAGGTCTCCTGAGCGTCTACGATGATTGAATTTGCCCCTGCAATTGTATATACTTCCGTATAATAAACCGCCAAAACCGCTGCCCCTGCAATGGGCTCTTTAGTGTCAGCATCTATCACCTTGCCGAAAAATGGGTCCAGGTGGCGATAGGGCAAAGGACTGAGGAGACCGCCAGTGCACGTACCAAGGATAAGCAGAAGAACCAATATGCTTACGGATAAACATCCAATCTTCTTTTTTGTCATCTTAGGCGATCCCCTTTAATCAGTATTTCTCAATCTTCCACAGCCCGCTTCCATCCCTACTAAAGTAAATATAATAGGTAATAGTGACTGTCTGCCCCTCTACAGTGTGATCTTGCCTGATCCTGTATTTTGCCCTGTCTCCTTTTGCGTAAATTAGTTCGATATCCTGCATCTGCTGGACTAAGACCGGAAGATTGCTTCCTATGAGGTTGTAGATCGACTCGTATTCATCTTTTAGTACCCCATGATGGAAACTTAATGCCCCTTCGACATCTCCGGCAATCAATGCTGCCTTCATCCCATTCCATTTCGCTCTTAACAGAGTATCAAGCTCCGCTTGATCCATCACAGCTACTGCAACTGTATCTGTGTTGCTTTCAGTATCTGTAATCTCTGCTGTGAAATAATAGATGCCCGGTGTTGTTATCCTCACATCGTATTCATCAGCTTTTGGGTTTTCTAAAAACTCCACCTCGTCAGGACCATCATATGTGATGGAAGGTTCTTCTGTAAAAGTAAAGGAGCCCTCCACCTTCAAGGTTGTCTCAAAGGGTGTAACACCAGACTCGGGGCCTGCTGTTATCCTGATATAATCATCTGTTTTCTCAGCATAAACAGTATTTGATACACTGAATATGTTACCATCTGTATCGGTTGCTGAAGCGGTTATAGTGTTTTCACCCTCTTTCAATGGCACATGATTAGCTATAAACTGATTCCCGTATACAATAGCCACTATTCCATTTACAGTTACACCTGTTTCATTACTTGTGGTATTTGTTAGCGTGCCTTTAACCATTATGTCCGGTCGGCATATGGTATCATTCTCAGCAGGAGATTTGATATTTAATGTGATAATGACCTCCAATGTAAAAGAGATATCAAAGATCTTTGTGTTGCCTGCACAGTCTTCCAGTACAAGGGTATAGTGATACTCTCCAGCCACTGTATTTTCTATGACAAATTCTATGGTATTATCTGTTATATTTGCCTGATCAGTAATATCAACACCCTGATTATCAAACAGTTTTACAGAACATATGCCGGAATTATCATCGTCATATTTAATAGTAAGGGGGCCTGATGTGCCTTGTGCTACTATGGTTGATCCGTTTACAGGATATGACTCTGTTACATATGGCTCCTGGCTGTCAACCAGGACCTCCACACTGGCTGATTCTGTGCCTCCCAGGCCTGTAACTGTGATTTTATATATAGTGTTCTTGCTGGGTGATACTGTGACTGTTCCATTCAATTCAACACTACCAATACCCTGATCTATGGTAGCAGAATTGCTGTTTGCCGAATTCCACTTTAGAGTCGTGGACCCGCCTGGCTGAATGGCAACCGGTTCTGCAATTATGCCTACTGTTGGCGGTGGATAGTGGAAATCACCGAGCAGGAAGTCGAGCTTTACATTCTGATCCGATATGCTGATCTGACGTGCGGCCACGCTGCCATCAGGCAGTGTAGCCTCCACAATGTAATTACCCATGGGCAAAGGGAGCCCGTATCCACCTGCAGATGCAGTACGTGTTTGGTCGCCGGATTCAACTATCTCAATTTCAACACCTCCTATGCCTTCACCGGCATTATAGATCCCGTTGCTGTTCTGATCGTCATAGACTACTCCCAGCAGGAATGAGCTCAGTTCCGAGGATGCCCCAAAATCACATGTCAATAAATAGGAGTGGGGGTATTCATTGTAATAACCAAAATCAACACCAATACCTGCTTCCTTGTAGCTTTCATTGAGGATGTTTACCCGATGATACCGGCCCTCAGTATTCTCATCGATGAAGAGATCGTCATGTATCCCCAGTACTGCATCTGCTTCAGCAAGAGGTGTAGATGAGAGCCTGGCTCCGATATTTTCACCGGCATGAAAGAACTCATAGCCGGCTTCCTGAATACGGTCCTCGGGAGTCCGTCCATCAGGGGAGATGTGAGCAATGTACTGTTGATCAATCATGTCCCGGGAGTGAAAGAAAGCAGCCTGGATCAATCCGGCATTGAATGCCAGTGGCTGCACAGGCTCCCCGCTTATCACCCCTTCAGGAACACCTTCAAGAAGGTCGATTCCCAGGCGTGCGGCCTCTGCCCGCGGATCAAGACGGGCACGGTTGATTGCCTCCAGATGGGCCTGCTCAGCAGGAGTGGGATCACCATGGGCGTAACCGGTTGTGTCTTGAATAAAGACCCTGGCAATGGCCCCGGCCATACCTCCATGGCCTGCAGCAGTAATGGTATAGGTCGTCATCTTGTCAGGTGAAACCGGGATGGAACCATTTACTTCAACATTCCCAATTCCATTGTCTATTGTGACAGAGGTGGCATTGGCCGTACTCCATGTCAGGACTGACGACTCCCCGGACTGAATGATCTCAGGGTCTGCGCTGATTTCCACAAAGGGCAGAGGATCGATCAGAGTGACCTTTGCATTGGCTGTAGCATTGCCGCCCGGGCCTGAAACCGTAATGGTATATGTGGTGGTTTCCGTGGGGCTTACGACTATAGTCCCGTTAACATCAACAGTGCCGATACCGTTGTCTATTAGAGCAGAATCGGCATTGCTCGAAGTCCATGTCAGGGTGGAGGATCCGCCAGGAGAAATGGTCTCTGGATCTGCTGATATTTCCACAAATGGTTGGAGAGAGGTAACCCTGGCTGTCACGCTTGAAGACATAAGCTGCCCCATCGGCACCGACAATGGCATGGTCGCCGTTTATGAATACGGACTTACCGAACTTATCGACTGCTGCACCATCACTGGCTTTAAGCTTGGCCTGCTCGTTCCAGTACGAACCGTCTCGTTTGAAAATAAATGCCTTGCCTATTTCAGTACCCACTATCAGGTAGTCACTGCTTATGGATACGGACGATCCGAAATAATGAAAATAATTTGTGTCCCAGGGAATAAGTATTTGCTTCTGAACCCAATTCACACCATCACGTCTGAAGACATAAACCGCTCCTTGAGCACGATTTCTATTGGGAGTACCTACAGCGGCATAATCACCGCTTATGGCGACAGACTCTCCGAAATGAAAATAGAGATCCCATCCAGCATCACTCGCAACGAGTCTTGCTTGTTGCGTCCAGATTCCCTCGTCTTGCTTGAAGATGTATGCTGATCCTGACCATATTCCGGCATAATCGTCGCCANNACAATGGCGTAGTTCCCGCTGATCGATACGGAATCTCCGAAATGGTCCCATTGTCCCATACCATCGACTGTGAACTCGGTCCCCAAGAGAAGGTGCTCTTCGTAGACCACTTCTATCGTATCTGTTCCTGTTCCTATCTCATTGGTGACAGTTGCTGTGATTGTGTTGGTGCCAGGCACAAGCGCAATGTTTTCAACCGTGAATTTCCCGCCAGACACCGTGCCCTGGATCCCATTGACCTCAACCAAAGCCGTGTCATCGTCCATGGTCCCTGAGACGGTTATGGGGGACTGGCGAACAATGGATCCATCCACAGGATCAGTAATCCGAACTGCCGGTGGCAGAATTTCATAAACAACAGTGATAGTGTCTGTTCTGGTATCGGTCTGATTGTCGGCCACTGCCGTGATAGTGTTGTCGCCGGGATCGAGTGTGACATACTTACCAAAGGTGCAGTCACTGTCCACCCAAGCAACCTCGCCGTTCACTGTCACATCTGCAGTTGAATCACTCACGATCCCTTCAACCGGAACGCGAGGCTTATGCACTGTTGCACCGTTGCGAGGGTTGGTAATAACAATCTCCAGACCGCCAATCCGGCTGTAATAGACACAAATTGTGGCCCAGGCAATCTTCGTTACAGGTTCGCAAAACTCTTCACAAATTTCCTCGCATTCTTCCCAGCATTCTTCTCCCTCGCATACCTCCCAACAGTTTTCCCAGCACTCTTCCCAGCACTCTTCCCCGTTACGTTCAGCTTCAACCAGGATCTCATTTTTACCCAGATCCAAGCAGTCCAGGCAGACCTCTCCTGAGAAACTGTTTCCGTCCACGACAGCGAGATTGTCATTGATAGACACACAACTTTCAGAAAAGCTCTCCGGCAACTCCTCCATTGAACCGTTGACAGAAATACAAGGACCATGGCTTAAAGAAATGACCGCGCCATCCCGGGGAGAGTTGATAGAGATATCAAAATCTCCTCCTTTATCAGAACAACCCTGGAAAAAGGACTGAACATTGACAGTGGCAACCTCTGTAACTGTTCCACCTGAGCCTGTCACAATTATGGTATAAGAGGTGGTTTCAAGAGGCGACACAGTGACAGTGCCATTGACCGAAACATCACCTATTCCCTGATCTATGCATACAGAATGAGCGTTGGTGGTCGTCCATATCAGGGTAGTGGATTCTCCAGAGATAATGGAGTCAGGACTTGCTGAAAATGCAACTCCAGGTGGAGCGATATAGCAGTTAGTACGGCCGAAGTCTGCAGAAAAAATCGCAAGGTCTGATCCGTCTACATCACCATCTTTATCAAAGTCTGCTGCACACTCTTGTATCCCTAAAGATCCGGTGCGCTGGTAGCTGCCGCGGCCGGTGCCCCAGAGGATGCGTGCGCTGGCGGTGTCGGGAAGGTCATAGGCCACCAGACC
>MAXT01000379.1:7837-8221 GCA_001751225.1 Desulfuromonadales bacterium C00003107
GCCCTGGTAATCCAGGATATGCAGCTTGCCGGTCTTGTATGACTCCTTCTGGACCCATGAGGCAAAGATGACCTCTGGGTAGCCGTTATTATCAAGATCAGCCACCACCGGTTCAGAAGCAAAACGGTAGGTCCCCTTGGCAGGGTTGTAAACGGAATAGGGCCAGTTGTGATGTTCGGTTTTATCCAGCCAAAAGGCGTGCATCCGACCGTCATAAGACGGATAGAGGATTTCTAAGAGACCATCCCCATCAAGATCGACCGTCACGGGATTGGGCTGAACACTTTCGATGACGTGGTAATTCTGGATCACCGGAGCCCCTGTGTCGACTGGCAGTTCCGTCCAGTCAAACCCGCTGGCATTAAAACGAGTACGGTCTACGTT
>MAXT01000380.1 GCA_001751225.1 Desulfuromonadales bacterium C00003107
CCGTTATCGTAACCTGAGGTACGGTCTTAAGCGTCTAGCTAAGGTAGAGCGTAACCTTGAAGGCAGCTGTTAGCGCTGGATGTTTGTCGGTGTTGATCTTGAATGGCTGGTGACCTTCGCAGTGTTTCTCGCTGCTAGTTTTGGACAGAAGCTCTCTGTGCTTCGTAGTCTTGCGTCAGGTTGTGTCCGAGACGCAAGTCGGTTGCCAAGAGTCATGTTATCCCTTAAGATTAGGCGATAGATCGGTTGTGCCGGAACGGTGCCGATCCCTTGATGTCTCGACTGTTGCCAAAGGAGTCGGCAATGAAAGATCTAAAAATCGCCCATAAGATTTTCCTCCTGAGTGGGGCCATCCTGGTCGTCTTTTCGTTGGTGGTTACCTGGATGTACCTGGACGCTAAGCACAATTACGTGCAGGCTCGCCGCAATGAGATTCAACATGTTGTTGAAACGGCCTGGGGAGTTCTCGATTATTACGCCGGTTTGGCTGACAGCGGAGAGCTTGAAGTCGAGCTTGCCCAGAAACAGGCGATTGAGACGGTTCGTTCCCTGCGTTTTGATGCGGATAACTATTACTGGATCAATGATTTTCAACCGCGTATGGTCATGCACCCGTTTAATCAGGAACTGGTGGGACAGGACCTGAGTGAGTACCGAGATCCGCTGGGCAAGCCCCTGTTTGTAGAAATGGCCGAACTGTGCCGTCGCCAGGGGCAGGGATTCATTGAGTATGTTTGGCACAAGCCGGGTAGCACCATGCCGGTCGGCAAGGTGTCTTTCGTTAAGCAACTGCCCCAGTGGAACTGGATTGTTGGAGCTGGGGTTTATACCGACGATATCGAGCGTAACTTGGCCAGGGTCTTTTACGGCACTCTCGGCATTTTCTGTGCGCTGCTGCTGGGTGTGGTTGTGGTTACACTGATTGTCTCCCGCCAGATTGCTGTTCCCTTGGGGCAAGCGGTTGAGGCGATGGAAAGACTGGGCAAGGGTAACTTCGATGTTCACCTTGGCATGACGCGCAAGGATGAAATTGGCCGAATGGCCAATGCGATCGATGCCTGTGTCGGCAATTTGCGCAAACTGTTTGAAACTATTCGTTCCATGTAGCATTGTTGATTTAGTCAACTGAAACAAAAAAACCGCCTTGTAGGCGGTTTTTTTGTTTCTAGGCTTCGCTATTAATAAATATCGAGATGGGCAAAGGGCGCTTTCATCGAGGCTTCCATTGCCTCTTCGAGCGTATGCACCCCCTTTGCTGCCAGCAGGGGAATCAGTTTGCATAGCACTTCAGCGGTTACCATGGCATCACCAAGAGCTGTGTGGCGACCGGCAATGGGGACGCCGAGCCGGCTGGCCACCTCTTCAAGCTGGTGACTCTGCTGGTTGGGATGGACAAACCATGACAAGAGCAAGGTGTCGAGCACCGGTTGATCAAAGCGAACACCGCTGGAAGCTTCCTTGAGCTTGAGGAATTTCATGTCGAAGGCCGCGTTATGGGCTACTAGCACCGATCCCTCTGTGAAATGGTGAAGTTCGGGTAAGACCTGGTCGATGGTCGGTTTGCCCAGCAGCAGTTCAGGGGCAATGCCGTGAATTCTGATCGATTCTTCGGGTAACGGTCGGCGAGGATCGATGAGCTGGTCGAGGGTTTCCTCGTGAAGAATGCGTCCGTTGACGATGCGCACCGCGCCAATTTGAACGATTTCGTCTCCCTGGGATGGTTTAAGCCCTGTGGTCTCTGTATCGAATACGGCGTAAGTTAACTGGGAAAGGGGCTGTTGGCAGATATCGTCCTTGCACACCTGATGCAGCAGGCCGAATTCGTAGTGAATCGGTCGGTGTTCATCGACCGAGATGTCGCTAAAATGATCATCCGTCTCCACTATGGGCAAGAGAATGCGCAGGTGATCGATATGCTGGCAATTGTCAGGTGATAGATCAAAAATTCCGCCGATGCGTTGGATCAGGTCTCCGAAAGAGACCGGGTGATCCTGGGCGTCTCCAGTCAGTGGCCGATTTTGCCAAGCGTCCAATTCATCGCTGCTGATGATGCAGCCCGGCCAGGCGATTTCAAACAGCGCCTTATCGTTACTGTTGCGATGAAGTTCAAGGGTTAGTACCGAGAAGTTTTCGGCGTTCTGCAGAGCATTGACCAGCTGGGCTAGGCATTGCACCATGGTATAACTGTCGACCTGTAGCCAGAGCTCTTGGTCGGCGCAATGGGTTACGGCGATGCCCGCATAATGGCGTAGGTGGTGCTCAATGATGTTCAGCAGATGCTCACCGAGAATGTTTTCACGGTAACTAATGTCGATTAACTGCTGCTTATAGGATTGTTCCGTCTGTTGCAGCGTCTTGCTCATTTGGCTGGCGGCCCGATCGATGTCCTGCAGCAGAGTTTGTTGTTCAGTTTCATGCGACGGTGCCTTTTCGAGGGTTTCGAGCGTCTGGCTGATTTTTTCTAGAGGGGGATGCAGCGCAGCGGTCAGGCCGTAAAAGGTTTGTTCCCGCTGCAGGCCGTTCTTTATCTGCTGGCTTAGGTCCTCCATGGCTAAGACAAAGCCGGAGAAGGTTCTCTCACTGTCGTCGGTTTTGAATACCGGAGTCATATGAATCCGCAAAACAAGGGATTCTCCGACGGTCATGACAAAGTTGGCGGTTGGTGAATTCTGTCCACGATTAGTGGCCTGGTGCAGCATGTCGATGGCGTGGACGATGGGGCCGCGATCGAGAATGCTGAACAGTGAGCGGCCGAGTCCGATGAGTTTTCCAGGTTTTTGCAGCAGTTTTTGTGCCTGCTGGTTGTAGAGCATCACTTGGCCACTGACGTTGCAAGCCAATACCCCCGTAGGCAGGTCCGACATCAAAGCTGCTAGCAGGTTGCGTTCGTGCTGTAGATCCGAACGGGCTTGTTTGATCTTCTCCTTAACTTCGGCTTGCAGAGTTTCAAATGCGTCGGCTGATTCGTTGATGATGCCGGCCAAGCTGACTAGCTCCGGAGCGCCTTTAGGTTGAATCCGGTGGCTGGGATTGACGGCAGACATCAGTTTAGTCTCCTCGCCCAGGCGCAGGATCGGCACCACATAAAAATAGAAGAGTAGACTGACGAGACCGCCGATAATGAGGAACAGGAAGGTGGCGCCGATTAACGGAAAAGGGATCAGGCGGTGGGCAATGTGGGAGATAAAGTCCTGTTCTGCTAGCGTGATCTGATGCCAAGCGGCGGCCAGACTGCCGAGAATGACGCCGAACACGGCGAACAGAATGATGAATAGGAAGATCCAGTATTTAACGGTAGGACGCATCGATACCCTCGGATCGGTATTGGTCGCAGCGACTTTAGCCGCTCATATATGCCCGAAGGATATGATACACAAGATCGGCCTGCGTGACAATCAAGAGCCTAGCAGGAAGTTGCTTGTTGGTTGGGTAAAAAAGGGGTGGAGCTTTGTTGATCAAAAGGATAGGGCTTGTCAGCTGGGTTGAGAGCCGATAACATACTAGGCTATTATTTTGTAAAGTGGTGCGGTGGAGACTAGGCCATCGTTGTGCAGCGATAAACAGTTAGCCCGTTGTCTGAGTAAAGGGAAGGCGCCCATGAGCCTATCGAAACATTTGCGAGACGTGGAACCTTTCAATCAATTGCCGGAGGCTGTGGTGCAGGATCTGCTCACGGCATCCCGGATTAAGACTTATTCGCCCGGGATAAGTATCTTTGCTCAGAACGATCCGCCTAGTGGTTATCTCTTTGTGGTCAAAAAAGGGTTGGTGGAGATCACTGTGCTGACCTCTTCTGGCGAAGACATGGTGGTGGACTACTTGCAAGAAGGGCAATTTTTGGGAGACACCGCTCTGTTTGGCGATGAACCCTATTCGGTCGGTGCCCGAGCTGCTAACGAGGTGGCGTGTTACCTGCTGCCCTTCGAGTTGTTGCATCAGGTTGAAAGGCGTTACCCGCAATTGCGGGATTATTTTGCGGGAGTCCTCGTCTCAAGGGTTCGTCAGCTATACAGTGAAATGGTAGCCGACCATGCCCTGAGTGCTCTTGGCCAGATGGAAGCCTATCCCTTTAAAAAGCGGCTTTCGGAGATCATGTCGACTCCCATCGAGGCTTGCACCAGGGAGGCGACCGCTCGGCAGATCGCCCGCCAAATGGCAGATAAGCGCATTAGCTCGGTATTGGTCACTGGGCAGGACGGACTGCCAGCTGGTCTGATTACTGAAAAAGATCTGGTAATCAAGGTGATTGCTGCCGAGGTCGATGATCCTCAAAAAGTCACCGCCGAAGAGTTGATGACTCCCCATCCGCATGTTATGTCTCCCGACACTTACATGTATGAGGCCATGGCCTATATGCTTGGCCACCAGATCAGGCATATGCCGATTCTCGACCGTGGCGAGCCTGTTGGGATGGTCACGTTGCGTGATCTGATGCACTATCGTAGTCAGAAAGCGATGCTGTTGCTCGGCAGTATCGAGGAGGAAGAGTCTCTCGCCAGTCTGTCCCGTATGCGTCAGGAAATAATCAATGTAGTACGGGCGCTGCTGACCGAAACCCGTAATATCCATGAAGTAACGGACGTCATCTCCTATTTGCATCATGCGATCATCAAGCGGGTCTATGCCATTTGTGAGCAGCAAATGGCTGCCGCAGGCCAACAGAAGCCGGAAGTTCGGCACTGTTTTCTGATTATGGGCAGTGGCGGGCGTCGGGAAATGCTGCTTGAACCCGATCAGGATAACGGATTTATCTACGAGGACATGTCCGAGGAAAAGCTGGCCGAGGTTGAGAGTTACTTTGTGCCCTTTGCCGAAAAATTGGTGGCGGCCTTGGCCGAGGTTGGTTATCCCCTGTGCGACGGCAAGGTTATGGCCAATAACCCGGCTTGGCGCGGTCGCTTGAGCGATTGGCGGGCACGGCTGCGGGAGTGGTTCAACGCTCCAGAGCCGCAAAATGTTCGGGATTCCTCCATCTTTTTCGATTTTACCACCCTGGTTGGTGATCCCAGCCTAGCCCAAGAATTGCATGGTATCGTGC
>MAXT01000381.1 GCA_001751225.1 Desulfuromonadales bacterium C00003107
TCGAATCTGAGCCCCGCTACCTTTTTGAGCAAAAGGCACCCGACCAGGTGTCTTTTTCGTTAAGTCCCAGCCCCCCTGTTTAGGATTCGAACCTACGACCCCGCGATCCCAGTCTCCCTGAGCCGTAATGATCCAGGTTCCTTGACGGCAGATTCATGCGGAAAAGCAAGGTGAAATCGGTCATTTTTTACAGCAAACTCCTGCTTTTGAGGGGGTTTACTGTTAATGANNTGGTGTTTCAGGATTCGAACCTGTATCCCCGAGGTTATGAGCTTGGCCCCTGATTTCGATGAACTTCACAAAGTTCCATCTAATCTTAGCTCGTCAGGCTTGTCTACTTCTAAGTGATCTCGCTGCACAAAATCCAGTAATTATGGTTGTGTAGGTTATTTATGTTGTGAATGTGTTCTTGGATCACAAATCGAGTGGACTGGACAACCTCCATAGATTTACCGTAAGATTCGTGGTGTTGTATTCATTTTGACTTCCCTGTAGGGTGAGAGCACTTCCCAGCGCATGAACCCGAATGAAATCGAAGATTTTTCTCGAAAATTGGGAGGTGTGGCATTCAAATTCAGCTCCGTTTAATACAGGAATGCCGTGCACATTCAGCATGACCTTTGAATAATGAAAGTAATTACAGCAATGAATCTCAGAAAATTTCTTTTCCCATCGTTGCTCGTTTGTGCTGTGCTCGCACTGCTCCGTCGGGCATTCACCAGGTCCGCTTCGGAAAAACAGGTCACCAATAGCGCTTCCTATGACGCGATCGACGCTTACGTCGAAGGTGAGATGCGTCGCCTGAATATCCCTGGCGTATCGCTTGCCATCGTCGAAGGCGACAAGATCATGCACATGCGCGGCTTTGGCCAGGCTCGCCCGGACGGTGAAGCGCCAACCCCACAGACACCCTTCTTTATTGGCTCACTCACGAAATCGTTCACTGCATTGGCTGTGATGAAGCTAGTCGAAGCCGGAAAGATCGACCTGGACGCCCCGGTTCAGCGTTACCTCCCTTGGTTCCGTGTCGCGGATCCTCAGGCCTCCGCCCAGATAACCGTGCGCCACCTGTTGAACCAGACCAGCGGCCTACCCACCTTGTCCGGGGAGATTCCCCTGGCCGATTTTGACAACAGCCCGGCCGCTACAGAGCGCCAAGCGCGCGCGTTGTCAACATTCATGCTCTCCCACCCGGTCGGCTCGGCATTCGAATATAGCAACTCGAATTACAACCTGCTCGGGTTGATCATCGAAGTCGCCAGCGGCGAACTTTACCCGGACTATGTTCGTGAACATATCTTTATCCCACTGGATATGCGCCACACCTATACCTCACATGCAATGGCGAAACAGAACTTTCTAGCGGTGGGTCACCAATACTGGTTCGCCGTTCCTTTTGCCGTTGCCAACATGCCCATCCCTCTCGGTTCACTTCCGTCCGGGCAGTTGATCTCCAGCGCGGAAGATATAGCCCGCTACATGATCGCTCTTCTGAATGGGGGTCGCTACGGAGACGTACAGGTTCTCTCGCGCGCCGGTATCGACGAACTGCACCGTGAGGCGGTGGACATCCGTGCCTATGGTCGTTCGTTGGGGCAGTATGGGATGGGATGGTTCGTCGATCAAATCGGACGGACTAAACTCGTCTGGCACAGCGGTACCCTCCCTCACTTTGGCGCCTATATGGGGCTTTTGCCAGAGCAAAATAAAGGTGTGCTCCTGCTCTTCAACGCCTGCCATCATTGGATGAACCCCGTGCTGTCGACCTTTGGGGCAGGTGTGTCCGCTCTGCTCGCCGGCAATCAGCCCGCGAAGGTCCCTTTTGTTGGAATGATCCCGTGGGTACTGCGTGGTCAGCTGCTCATCCCGCTTCTCCAAATCGCCGACGTCATCGCCACACTGCGGCAGTTGCGCCGCTGGCGCAAGGTATCTGAGCGCCGCCCGCGCGGAGGACGAGCTTGGGGTTTGCATATCCTGCTCCCGCTGATCCCAAATCTAGTGGCGGCCCTCACGCTAAGACTTATGCTGGGCAAGAGGCGCGGATATATGAGGCTCTACATGCCCGACTTTTCATGGATCGCTATGGTATGCGGTAGCTTTTCGCTGCTGTGGAGCTTCTTGCGCACCGGGCTGGTCATCCGGACATTGAGAAAGGCCTCGTCGTCCTGATCGTCCACTGGGCGGCTCGTCACCAAGCAATAAGGCCGAGCACTTGTATGTTTCCGTTTCCTGGTTTGACTGGAGGATAACCTACCATGACCAAAAACATCGGACCGTATCACGTCGTCGACCTCCCAGTGGGGCGCCGCGTGATGATCAACATGCTCAATCTGTCCGGACCGACGCATTACATGTACGGCTTGCTGGAAGTGGACGTGACGGTAGTCCGGCAGTTCATCGCTGAGTATAAAAAGCGTACCGGGGAGCCCCTCTCTTTCACCGGCTTCCTGGTCTCTTGCCTAGCCCGAGCGGTGGATGAGAACAAGGAGGTGCATGCCTACCTGAAAGGCCGCAAACAACTTGTCATATTTGATGACGTCGACGTTGGAGTGATGATCGAACGGAAGATTGGAGAGAAGCGCGCTCTGAGAGGGCATGTCATCCGGGGTGCGAATCACAAGACCTACCGCGAGATCCATGAGGAAATCCGCGCGGTACAGTCTGAGCCGGTGCCCCAGAGCCGAGGCACGCCTACCTGGTTTAATTCTGCCTTACTCCTACCATGGCCGCTTTCCAGTCTGTTCAAAGCTCTGCTTGGTATGGCTTCGCGCCGTGACCCGACGATTCGTGTATCAGTGTCAGGCACTGTTGTTGTTACCGCGGTTGGTATGTTCGGTAAGGGCAATAGCGGCTGGGGAATATACTCTACACCCCACTCGCTTGGCCTGGTGGTGGGGAGCATGGCCTGGAAACCAGCCGTTGTCGAGGGGCGGATTGAACCACGCGAGATCCTCAACCTGACAGTCCTGTTCGACCACGACGTCGTCGATGGGGCTCCAGCGACTCGCTTTACGCGGAGACTGGTGGAGTTGATTGAGAGCGGGTATGGGCTTGACGAGATGGATGACCAGTGACCTGCCACACAGTCTAAGCGTGCATCGGATAGATCCGCGAAGGAAACGACGATCACTTGTTGTCAGAGGAGCATATGATGGCTGAAAAGGAAAGCAGCGAAAGGATCCTCAACACGTACCGCGACGAGATACGGACCAAGAGTCGAAAGTCATATTCGATCTGGCAGAAGAACCGCACCGTGATGCCGGCTGGAGTAGGGAGCCTCTTCCGGCTGGCAGATCCTTTTCCTATGGTGATTAAGAGAGCGAAAGGTGCCAGAGTATGGGACGCGGATGACAACGAATACCTGGATTGCATGTTGGGCTTCTCGACCATGATCCTCGGGAACGCCCCCGATGAGGTCGAAGCAGCGATCAGAGAGGCATTGCCGCGCGGAACACATTACGGACAATGCCATGAGCACGAGTATGCCTTTGCGAAGTTGTTCTGCGACATGGTGCCGGGAGTCGATAAGGTGACCTTCTGCAACTCGGGAACCGAGGCAACGATGTACGCCCTGCGGTTGGCGCGTGCCACGACAGGGCGGCCCCTGATCGCGAAATTCGAAGGCGGATATCATGGAACACATGATCTCCTTGCCGTCAGCTTCGGTCGTCCACGCCCGGGCCCCGATCTGAGTGGACCGGTCGAAGACCCCGCGACAGTCCCTGAGAGTCCCGGGCTTGCCGAGGGAGCATGGAAGGACACGATCGTCTTGCCCTTCAATCACCCGGCGTCCTTTGACAAGATCCAGCGTCATGCAGACCGACTGGCAGGGGTCATTATTGAGCCCGTTCAAGGTGCAGCGGGTACGATCCCGGCCAGCAAAGAATTTCTGTCGGAATTGCGCAGGATCACACACGAGATCGGCGCCCTCCTCATCTTCGACGAAGTGATCACCGGCTTTCGTATGGCTCCGGGCGGGGCTCAGGAGTTTTTCGGCGTTATACCCGATGTGAGCACCTACGGGAAGGTGGCTGGTGGCGGTCTTCCATTTGGGGCAATAGGTGGAACATCCGAGGCAATGCATCTCATGGAATACGATGTAGATCTGGAACACTCGATTCTCATGGCAGGAACATTCAACGGGAATCCGCTGACGGTCGCGGCCGGGACGGCTGTCCTGCACCGTTTGAGCAACGACCAGCAGTTGCATACACAAATGGACGCGATGGGTGAGCGCTTTCGGAACGAGATTAACTTATTTGCCCGGGAAGAGAACTTTCCGGCCATTGCAACGGGCGTTGGCTCCATGTTCTCGGTGCATGCTGTGCACGGGCCGGTTAATAGCGTCCGGGACCTGCGTGCGGGGAACCGGGTAGTCAGTACAGGTCTGGGGCTGCTTTACCGCAAGAACGGCCTGCACATAACGCCCAGTCATGGGTTCATGAGCGCAGCTCACACCGATGAGGACATCACTCGGCTGATCGAGATTTATAAGAACGCCATGGAGGAATTGAGGGCTCAAGGTATGTGGTAAGGCAAGTCATCTATCCATTGACGTGGGAGGAATCGGCCTGCAGATGGACAAACTGGTGGCTGCAGTTCGCCGCATCATATTTCAGGAGGGTCTTTGATGACTACCATGTCCATTCGAGACGTTTCGCTGTTCGTGAAAATACTTGGGAACGTATTTTCCCCTGGTCCTCATGCACGGCGGTCCAGGGGTTGACCACACCACCATGCTGCCCTTCCGGCCTCTGGCGGATCACTTCACACTGATCTTGTATGACCATCGCTGCAATGGCCGCTCCGAGGGGGCGGATGTCCTTTCAATGACTTGGGAGAACCTGACCGCCGATGCGGATGCGCTGCGCCAGTCGCTGGTGTGGTGGCCGAAAAAGGACATCCGTT
>MAXT01000382.1:0-440 GCA_001751225.1 Desulfuromonadales bacterium C00003107
GGGTTTTTATTTTTCCGCTTCTCCCTTTTCCCCTCTCACTAACTCTCTCACTGCTTTCGCCAGTTCATGGCACTGGTTTTCCGCTGTGGCACCACCCTTTGTAATATATCTGTCAGCGCCTTTCTCGAAACCCTCCTCAGCAATCTCAGCGCTTCCTTTACCGGTGAACAGAATAAAGGGCAGATGTGCATGCTTTTCACTTTTCTTCAACGCTTCTAATAGCTCTATACCGTCCATTCCAGGCATCAGATAATCAGCAACGACAATATCAAAATGCTCACTTTCAAGTTTTTCTAACGCTTTTTTCGCCTCAGTCACACCCACAATATCAAAGTCTTCTTTCACATCCCGTTTCATTAGTATTCTTACTATTTCCAAATCACCGGGTTCATCATCCACATGCAAAATTCGTATTGGGGACAACATCGCTTTTACTCTCT
>MAXT01000382.1:466-949 GCA_001751225.1 Desulfuromonadales bacterium C00003107
TAATGTATATTATAGTACTACTTATTGTATATAAACTCTCCGTTGTTTTTTCGCTTTCTTTAGCACTTCGTTTAATCCGACCATAAGGGCGGCACACATAATTTTTAGAATTTAACCAATCTTGCCTTTTATTTTATATCCAACCATCTAAATCCATAATTATAAAATGAAGCTGTTAGTATTCGAACCTTTTTCCGGCGCTTCGGGCGACATGATAATTGGCAGTCTATTGGATTTGGGCATTGATGAAACGAAGATAGAGGATGCAATTTCTGTCTTTGACCTCAGGCTGGAAGTAAAAGAAGTGGAAAAGCGAGGCATCAAGGCTAAAAAAGTGCAATTCGTAAGTAATAAGCGAGGGGCGAAGGAACGAAGCGTGAAGTCATACGAGGAGATCGTGAGAATGATAGCTAATAGCGGATTACGTAGGGAAATAATAGATAATTCGTTGAGTATATTCGAAAAGGTAGCAGACGCAGAATC
>MAXT01000382.1:985-1221 GCA_001751225.1 Desulfuromonadales bacterium C00003107
TTTCACGAACTCGGCGCTATGGATACAATAGGCGATCTTGTAGGGAGTAGCACGGCTTTTTTAGACATTCAGGTTGATTGCGTCATAAGTACGCCAATTTCAGTAGGTAATGGATTTGTGGAGACGGAACACGGGCAGCTTCCCGTTCCCGCACCTGCAACAGTTGAAATACTGAAGGAAACGCCTCTGTTATACCAAACTGGTCCTTTTGCGTCTGTATCTGAATTGCTTACACC
>MAXT01000382.1:1333-1457 GCA_001751225.1 Desulfuromonadales bacterium C00003107
GAACAAGCTTATGTGAGGCCGATGCGTACCTGTTGCAGGACGAAGTCGAAGTGCTGGAAACCAATGTGGACAACGTTACGGGAGAAGTGCTGGGCAATCTAATTGAGGTTCTTATGGCGGATGG
>MAXT01000382.1:1564-2300 GCA_001751225.1 Desulfuromonadales bacterium C00003107
ATTAGCACATCGAATAATGGCAGAAACAGGCTCTTTAGGCGTTCGCGTTATGCAGGTAAGACATAGATTTATCGCAAATCGCGAGCAGAAGAAGGTGAAGGTAAGGATAAAGGGTGTAGTGCGCGAGATAGGTGTGAAAATAGGCAGAAATGCAAACGGTGATTTGTTAAACGTCGCGGCGGAATTTGAAGATGCAAAGCGAGTTGCGCGGGAGCTGAGCGTACCGCTGAAGGATGTGATGATAATCGTGGAAGAAGAAGCACGGAAGAAGCTTCTGGGGTAGAGGAAGCAAAATATTTTTCTTTATCACGCACTTCATTTATGAAAAGATAAGTTTTGCGGGGGTTGCCAAGTGGACAAAGGCGCAGCGTTGAGGTCGCTGTCCCGTAGGGGTTCGGGGGTTCGAATCCCCTCCTCCGCATTCTTGTAGAAAAAATTGTCTGAGCGAAAGGACTTTTATCTTTGCTTCTATTATGAGATTAGGAGAGGTAGATGGAAAGATGAATCAAACGGGGAGCGAAGAGATTATTGAGGGAGAAGGGATAGAGATGTTTGAGAATGGGGACCTGGAAACCATTTTGGAAAAGTCAAAAACGATTATAAAGGTAATTGGATGCGGTGGTAGCGGGACCAATACGATACAGAGGATGACAGAAGAGGGTATTTTTGGTGCCGAGCTATTTGCGTTGAACACAGACGCCCAACATTTGTTGTTTTCAAAAGTGGAGAGAAAGTT
>MAXT01000383.1 GCA_001751225.1 Desulfuromonadales bacterium C00003107
TAGCTATGATATAGCAGGAACTGTCTTGGCAACAGTGGGTGGAACCTCAGTAAGTAACTCAGTCGGCGGTACCGATCAGGTGACCGTTACGAGTGCTACAGATATCATCACCGGCTCAAGAACTATCTCGGACACGACTGTGGCACCTGGCGACACATTTACAGTAACCGTTACTGTAGACATAACAGGAACAGTTTACGGTCCTGTACTGAACGAAGATGTTCCTGCAGGATGGACTGTAACAGAAGTTGATAATGCGGGTGGAACGTACAATGCCGCGGATACAAAGTGGCTATGGGGCGGTTCACAAACCGCGGATAAGACGGTCATCTATGATGTTACCGTACCAGCCGGAACTGCGGACGATAGCTATGATATAGCAGGAACTGTCTTGGCAACAGTGGGTGGAACCTCAGTAAGTGACTCAGTCGGCGGTACCGATCAGGTGACAGTCGGCGGCGGCGGACCCGTAACGCTCACGTGGCAGACCGAACCCCCGGCATCAGTCATGCAGGGTAGCAGTGTCACATTCGATATCGGTTTCTCTACACAGGCGAGTTACTACTCCCGTATTGAGGACAGCACTGGTACTGTAGTCTACAGGTATCCGTCATCGGGCACGAGTTCCACCGGGGAACCGAGTCCAAGGACGTGGACAACCACGAGCGCAACACCAGACGACTACACAATCGTGATCAACATCAATGGTGTGAATAACTCGGATACAAAAACGTTTACCGTCACCGCGGCTGCATCTCAGAACATAGTCGCTATCGGGGACGTAACACTGGATCACGGTGCAACAACGGAGATTCCGATACAGCTACTGGACTCAACCGGCGTTGGCGGAGGTACGGCAACGCTCACATTCAATCCGTCGATCGTCAATACCACGAATATGGTCGCAGGCGACTTTGACGGCGTCTTCAATCCGGATTACTCGGATGTAGGTACCGGAACCCTGCGACTCAACTGCATGACATCAGGAGCTGACCTGACCGGTGACCGGACCATTGCCACGGTCACACTCGAAGCGGTGGGCACGAGTGGATCATGCACGCTGGGTCTATCCGCGGAACTGACCACTAGGGGCGGAACTGCTGTGACATCGGCTGTGAAGAGCGGGACAGTTACAATCCGTGAAACAGCCCAGACCGCCCTTGGATCCGTCACCATCTCACCGGCATCATCTGACCTGGTCACAAGTGGCAAGCAACCATTCACAGCCACCTGTTATGACACAAACAGCAATACGCTATCCGGCTGTACGCTAACATGGGCGTGCAACAGTCCTGCCGTTGGAACGATCGATTCCTCATCAGGTCTCTTCACGGCATGCGGAGTCGGGACAGCAACGGTTACGGTGCACGCAACATGCGATAGTGTGACAAAGACCGATACCGCAGTCGTCACTGTGAGCGCACAGACAGAGACTGTAGACCTGACCGATACGGACAACTTCACTGAAGATGTCGATGCCGGTACGTCTGCTGATATCACCGTCAATGGTACGTTTGATAACAGCGTCACAGGCAGCATAAACATAACACCGGTAGCAAATCCCGAAGCAACAGTGGGTTCCTACGAGTTCACAGGCAATGATGCGGCACTAATGGGTCTTATCGTGACACCTGATGCCGCGATTCTTGCCGAACTTGCAAATGGTAACGACACAATCAGAATCGAGATTTGCTACGACGCAGCAGAACTTGCGAGCAAGAATATCGAGCAGTCCACACTTGCGATATGGCGGTTCGACGGAACTGAGTGGGTGAGGATGGTTGAGGGCACTGATCCATGCGTTGCCAATGGCAGAGATGGCAACTGCGTCTGGGTCGAGGTGAATAACCTCAGCACATTCGCGCTTGCGGGAACATCGACGAGCAGCGACACCCGCAGCGGTGGCGGTGGCGGTGGCGGCAGTGGCACATACCCGCCAGGATGGTTCGGGACCCCGACGGCGACCGTGACATCGGCGCAATCAAGCTCAAGCTCGAGCACAACGCCTGACACGACCGCAACAACAGCAAGGACCGCAAAGCAAGCGGCTACGAAGAAGCCGACTGTGAAGCAGACAACAGCCACAAAGGCGTCAGGCAGCGGAGCAACAGCAGCGACCCCTGCAAAGAAGGGGCTGCCCGGCTTCGAAGGAGTCTTCGCAATCGCGGGATTGCTTGCAATCGCTTATGTGATGATGCGACGGAAACGATAACGGACACGATACCGAATTGAAGGGAGAAATCCCTTCACAACTCTTTTTTTTGCACCTTTCAACAAAACCTTAAAGTGGTCACCACAACAGAAGAGGATGCTATGATCAGGGCGGATATCATTGTAACAGGTGATGTTCAGATGGTCGGCTTCAGAACGTTCATCAAAAACATTGCTGATTCTCTCAACATCAAAGGCTACGCAAAAAATCTGGATGATGGCAGTGTGAATATAGTCTGCGAAAGCGAAAAAAATAATATTGAAAAGTTGATCAATGAGCTAAGGGAAAAAACTCCTTCTTTTGCGAGTATTGGAGATATATCTGTGGAATATGCTGATTATACTGGTGAATATATTTCTTTCGAGAGAACGAATGGGGATGTCCCGAAAGAAGCAACGCTTGGTGATTTACTTGGTGTAATGCAAAGTATTGACGCGAAGGCAGAGATGCTGATTACGATGTTAAGCGATACGAACGATACACCAAAAAGCGTGAAGGGAGATACGAGTTTGATGGCTCGATAAGCAGGATCAGGTGCTCGATAAGTAGGATACGACAATACAAGTATTGAAAGGCGTGAAGGACGATACAAGTCAGATAAAAGGAATAAAGGAGGATACGGAAGTAATGAAAGATAAATTGACATCTATAGAAGAGATCCACAAGGAGTTGCTGGATTTAAGGGTGAAGTACAATCAATTGAGCGATGATATCACAGAGATAAAGATCGCGATATCCGAACTGTCAGAATCCAGAGCTGGCGTACATGCTTGATTTCCGCAAAGATGGGGCTGCTGCCTGTGCTTTGAGGGCGCAATCACAATTGCATGACTCCTTGCAACCAGCTATGTGATGATGTGGTGGAAGAGATAACAGCCACGACACCGAATTGAAGGGAGAAATCCCTTCACAACTC
>MAXT01000384.1:0-1001 GCA_001751225.1 Desulfuromonadales bacterium C00003107
GGTTCTCGGTTGTCCGTCCCGTCTTCAGTAATCTGCACAACCTCTGAGCCATCAGGGCTCATGGTGTAGATCTCATAGTTACCGGAACAAGTACTAGCAAACAGGATTTTGGTCGATGTTTGCACGTTTGCCCCGGTGGTCTTGATACAACCAGTACTGAGCGTAACGACGAGCAACAACAGACCACCGACAACCCCCCATGCAGAGGAAATCCGGGCTAACTTCATAGTCGCCTTTACTTGTTTAATTAATTCCATTGCGCACCTCCAGCTATAAACACCCCTGTTTATTCCACAATTGCATTCAAATACCAGCAATAAGAAAGACCCTACATGTCCTACAACGTCAGCTTAATATACACCTGGGGATGAAGAAGAAATATGCAAACAATGTGAAAAAGAGCGACTGCAAAATAGAGGAGTTGGCGCACCTATAATACAGGCGCACTCCAAGTCGGGACCTTCAAAAAAATATCACTTTGATTCACCAAGTACTACGAAATCCTTAACCTTGAGCTGCACTGAACTCCGGCCACGCCATTCGTTGATTCCCGGGGTGAAGAGCAGGTCAAACTCACCGGCCAGTTCGTCAATTCGCTCGGCCATGCCAAAGGCGATGCAAGTCTGGCTATAACCTCCCTGACGGGCGGTGAAGCGCAGATGTTTATCACCAAGAATCTGTACCTGTTGGGCGCGCAGATTGCGGGCCACCAACAACGGCTGAGGATTACCCATTCCGAAAGGGGCCATCTGGTCGAGCTCAGCCACCGTCTCAGGAGTCAATTCTTCAAGAAGTACCTCCTGATCGAACAGATGGCGCGGCTGTAGCTGATCGTCACTCAGTTCTTTTTCTGCCACCGCCTCAAAGTCGGCGGTAAAGGCCTCGATATGGTCAGCAGGGATCGATAAACCGGCGGCGAATTCATGACCGCCAAAAGCACTCAGCTGTTGTTGACAGTCCTGTAGCGCTCGATAGAGATGAAAACTGCGGATAGAGCGAGC
>MAXT01000384.1:1038-3249 GCA_001751225.1 Desulfuromonadales bacterium C00003107
GCAACAATGCCGATGACTCCCGAGTGCCACTCGGGGTCAGCGAGGACGATACTGCGTTGCGACGGATCGTACTTTTCAGTGAGTTGCTCCATGGCCTGTTCAAGGGTCTGCTGTTCGATAGCCTGACGCTCGCGGTTGCAGTCGTCGAGTTGGCGAGCGCTTTCCATTGCCTTGACCGGTGAGGGCTCAAGGAGCAGAGCGACTCCCTGCGCGGCATCCTGCAAGCGGCCGGCGGCATTCAGGCGCGGCGCAAGTCGAAAACCGACGCTGCCGCAGTTGACCTCTTTGACATCGGCGACCTCTCTTAGAGCGGCGATACCTGGCCGCTGCCCCTGGTTGAGTACTGCCAGACCGGCCTTAACCAGAATACGGTTGAGGCCGTTTAACGGGGCGATATCAGCGATGGTGCCAAGAGCCACTAGATCAAGACTGCGACGCAGATCTGGTTCAGGCCGCGCTGTAAACCAACCCTGCTGCCGCAGGCGACTGCGCAAAGCAACCAGCAGCATAAAGGCCACCCCAACCCCGGCCAGTCCCTTGTCAGGAAAATCGCAGTCCGATCGGTGGGGGTTGATAACCGCTAGGGCCTCAGGCAGTTGATCGGGGGGTTGATGGTGGTCAGTAATAATCAGGTCAAGACCCAACTCATTGGCCAATCGAGCTTCATCATGAGCCGACACCCCGCAATCGACGGACACTGCGACCTTGGCTCCGCTATCGGCGGCTCTTTGCAAAGCCTCGCCAGACAAACCATAACCGTCCACCAATCGCAGAGGAATGTAGTAGTCAACGGTGGCACCAAAAGAACGCAAATTCTCAACCAGCAGAGCGCTGGCGGTGATACCGTCCACATCGTAATCACCATGTACGGCAATCCGTTCGTCCTCCTCTACCGCTCGGCAGAGACGACCCACCGCAGGCGCCATATCCGCCATCAGCAGCGGGTCGGGCATGGTCGCCAAACGGCTTGACAGATACAGACGTCCTTGCTCGACGTCGGCGATGCCCCGCTGCTGCAAGAGAGCGGCGACCAGAGGACTGACTTGAAGATTTTCTGCCAAGGCTTTGGTCAGGGCTGCATTGACTTCGCCGCGAAAATCCCAGAGATAGCGTAGTATCGGAATCATAAGGAGTCCTATAAAAAAAGCGGGCCGAAATAATCCTATTTCGGCCCGCCTGGGTGAATCAATCAACCGACCATGCGGCCGTTTGTGTTTGCATAATCAAGCCTTGGCCTTAGCTCGGGCTCGATGATTCTGCCAGAAAATCAGCAGCGGGCTGGCAACATAGATCGAGGAGAAAGTCCCGATCAACACCCCGATGAGCAGAGCGAAGGCAAAGTTGTGAATCACGCCACCGCCGAAAATAAACAGGGCCAGCACCACCAACAAAGTCGTACAGGAAGTGAGTAATGTACGGGACAGGGTCTCATTGATGGAACGATTGATGAGGAATTCAAGCCCCTGCTTACCATGCTTACCCTGGTTTTCGCGAATCCGATCATAAACAATAATGGTGTCGTTCAGCGAATAACCGATGATGGCCAGAAAAGCAGCGATGATCGGCAGATCGATCTCTTTACCCGCCAGGGAAAAGATCCCGAGAGTGATCAACACATCGTGAGCCAGGGCCAGAATAGCGCCGACAGCAAATCGAAATTCGAAACGCCAGGTGACATAGATAAGGATGCCGATCATGGCATATAGAATGGCCATCATGCCCTTCTGACGCAGATCCTTGCCAACCTGGGGCCCAACCATTTCGACCCGCCTGATCTCCGCCTGATCTGCACCGTAAGCAGCATCCAAGGCACCACCGATGGTTTGGGACATCCCCTCCAGCTTGGAACTGGACTCTTGGGCCCGCAGCAAGTATTCGTTGGCCTCATCGCCAAACTGCTGCACGGAAAGACCTCGCAAATCGAGATCCTTTAGGGCCTCCTTGATGTCCTTGGCGGTGGTGGCCTCGACAAACTTGACCTGCACCAGACTACCGCCGGCGAAGTCGATACCGTAGTTGGGGCCCCCCTTGGCAATCAATGATACCAGGCCGATGAGGATCAGAACTGCGGAAAAGATTACTGCTATACGCCGCTTGCCGACGAAGTCGAGATTGATATCCGGTTTGATTAATTCCATGCCGCCCTCCCTATATGCTCAGCCGCTTGATGTCATAGCGGGTCAAGAAGAAATCGAATACCAGTCTCGAGAC
>MAXT01000384.1:3418-3744 GCA_001751225.1 Desulfuromonadales bacterium C00003107
GCGGCCCGAGCGGTCTTTCCAAGGCGTAATTCCTCTCGGATACGCTCAAAGATCAGCACGTTGGCATCCACCGCCATGCCGATGGTCAAAACAATGCCGCCGATCCCCGGAAGGGTCAGGGTCGCCTTGAACATACCGAGCATGGCCAAAACAAAGAACACGTTGAGGATCAACGCCAAATTCGCTACCAAACCAGACAGCCGGTAGTAGAGGCCCATGGCCAACAGCACCAGCAGCGCGCCGATAAGAACCGAGTTTCTACCCCGCTTGATAGAGTCGAGACCGAGGGACGGCCCGACGGTGCGGTCTTCAAGGATCTCAACAGG
>MAXT01000384.1:3793-7632 GCA_001751225.1 Desulfuromonadales bacterium C00003107
TCGCGAATCACCGGTGCCGAATAGACCGTATCGTCCAGAACGATGGCCATCTGCTTGCCAACGTTGGCGGCAGTGACTTGATCGAAGCGCTTAGCCCCGACAGCGTTGAAATCAATGGCCACATAGGGATCGTTAAAACGCGGGTCGATGCGTACCTGGGCGTCAGACAGCAAATCACCGGCCATTACCGTCTTGTCCATGACCACCAGCGGGATCTCACTGATATCGCCACTGCGAGGGTCCACCCGGCGTTCGTAAAGCAGTTTTCTGCCCTCCGGCAGATTGCCCTGTACCGCCTGTTTCAGATCGGCTTTTTCGTCGACCATCATGAATTCGAGGCGAGCGGTCTTGCCGAGCAAGGCGATAGCTCGCTCGGGATCCTTGATCCCCGGCAACTGAATCAGAATCCGGCCACCGCTCTGCAATTGCAGGGTTGGCTCGCTGACTCCGAACTGGTCGACCCGGTTACGCAGGGTTTCCAAGGCCTGGCGTACCGCATAGTCCTTGATGCGGGTCACCTCTTTATCACTAATCCGATAACTCTTTTCAATGTAGCCGTCCTCGGTGGACAGAGTCATCGCTTCGAGGTCAGGAAAGTTTTCCGTCATCAAGCCATCAACCTGAGCGCCGGCTTGTTCGTCATAGACGGTAACGGTCAGGCGCTGACCGTTACGGCGATCCACCCTTTTAAAGATTACATCCTGCTCCCGCAGCAGTCCCTCGGCCTGATCGACGATGGTGTCGATCCGGCTTTCCACCGCCTTATCAGCATCAACCCCCAGCACCAGATGCATGCCGCCCTGCAGGTCGAGACCAAGATGGATGGGATCAAAAGCCTTCTGCCACCAAGATGGCAGACTACCGTTGAAAAAAGTCGGCGCCAGAGAAATCAGCGATAGCAGGAGGCAGCCGAGGACGATCCCTCCCCGCACCTTGATGCTTTTGGACATGGCAGCACTAGCTCCTTTAGCAGATCAAATTATTGCTCTTTGGTGACCGAAGAGACGGAACTACGGGTAATCTTGACCTTAACCCCAGTAGCAATCTCAACGGTGAGCACATTTTCCTGAATAGCAGCCACTTTGCCGTAAATACCACCGACAGTGACAACCGCATCGCCGACTTTAAGAGCATCGATCATTTCTTTTTGCATCTTGGCTTTCTTCTGTTGCGGCCGAATAAGCAAAAAGTAGAAAATAGCAAACATCAGCACCAGCATGATCACACCCTGGTAAGGGTTGCTGCCCTGCTGGCCACCGGCTGCTCCGGCAAATGCAAAAGCTTCGGATACCATGGATAACCTCCTTGAAGTGTACGTAAATAGAACCTTTAAAGCGGATCTGAAAGACCCGTTTGCCTCAACTGTACGCCGACTTTAAACTGCGGATTCCGGTTGACGGCGTCGATAGAATTCTTTTCGGTACTCGGTAAAACTCCCGGCGGCGATGGCGTCACGCGCCCCCGCCATCAGACCAAGGTAATAATGCAGATTATGCCGAGTGTGAAGCATCGCGGCAAGAATCTCATTGTTCTGGTAAAGGTGACGTAAATAGGCCCGGCTGTAATGACGGCAGACGTAGCAGTCACAGTCTGGGTCAATAGGCAGCGGATCCTCGGCATAGCGAGCCTGTTTAATGACCACCTTGCCAAAATTGGTAAAGAGCACTCCGTTGCGAGCATTGCGGGTCGGCATCACGCAATCGAACATGTCGACTCCCCGCGCCACCCCTTCAATAAGGTTCTCCGGCGTGCCGACCCCCATCACGTAGCGGGGCTTATCGGTGGGCAACAGAGGCAAAGCCGCTTCCATCATATCATACATGGCGGCAGCTTCTTCGCCGACGGACAGCCCCCCCAGGGCATAACCGTCGAAACCGATTTCCTGCAACTCTTCGACGCTTTGCGCCCGCAGGTCGGCATGCATCCCCCCTTGCACAATACCGAACAACGCGGCCCCGTCGTCGCTGCGACGGGCCTCTTTGCAGCGCCGGGCCCAGCGTCCCGACATCGCGGTGGAAGCAGCGACGTAATCACGGCTCGACGGATAGGGAATGCACTCGTCGAAAGCCATGATAATATCGGCGCCGAGGGTTTCCTGCACGGCGATGGACAGTTCCGGTGTCAGCATATGGCTGGAACCGTCGATATGGGACTGAAAGCGCACCCCTTGTTCCGTAATCTTGCGCAGTTTGCCAAGGCTGAAGACCTGGAATCCGCCGCTGTCGGTGAGAATCGGCCGGTCCCAGTTCATGAACTTGTGCAGTCCACCGAGACGCGCGACCAGTTCGTGCCCCGGGCGCAAAAAGAGGTGATAGGTATTGCCAAGAATGATCTCGGCCCCTTCTTCCTTGAGAGTCTCGGGCAGCATGCCCTTGACCGTCCCGAGGGTGCCCACAGGCATGAACACCGGCGTTTCGATGGTTCCGCGACGGGTCTGAATACGACCGCGCCGAGCCTGGCTGTGGAGATCTTTATGTAACAGCGTAAAACCGAAGGAACTCACTAAAAAAACCTATTATTTTTATCAGCCTGAAAGGAGGCTGGCGGATTTGATGAACCGTAACGAAAAATCGGCTGTTCAAGGCCAGATTTTCGAGTATTTGAGAGCGAAAAGCAGCGCTATTTGTCGAAAACTTCGTATATCAAGATGCATTCGCAAAAACTTACTGGATGGCTAAGCAAAAATTTCGTTCTACAAGGCCTGGCGGTTTTTCAGGGGTGAAGGCATACATCAAGTATGTCGAGGTCCTGAAAAGCGCCGTAACGCCGTAGGGNNGACTTTTTGCGACGCCATCATATGATCAGCATGCAATCGCCATAGCTGAAAAAACGAAAGCCCTCATCGACCGCCCTACGATAAGCCGCCAATACCGATTCACGGCCGGCAAAGGCCGATACCAGCATCAACAGGGTCGAGCGGGGCAGATGAAAATTAGTCAGCATGGCATCGACGGTGCGAAACCGATAGCCAGGATAGATAAACAGATCGCAATCGCCCGAGCCGGCCTGCAACTGGCCTTGATCGTCGACGGCGTATTCCAGAGTTCGGGTACTGGTGGTACCCAGGGAAAATATGCGGCGGCCACTGGCACGGGCTTGGTTGACCGCAGCTGCAGTGGCAACCGGAACCGTAAAGTGCTCTGCGTGCATGCGGTGTTCACGGATATTATCCACGCGCACCGGCAAAAAGGTGCCGATTCCGACATGCAGGGTCAGTGGATGAATCTCCACCCCCTTGTTTCGTAACTGCTGCAGAATCTCCGGCGTGAAATGCAACCCAGCCGTGGGCGCAGCTACCGCTCCGGCATTCTGCGCAAAAACCGTCTGATAGCGCTCTTTGTCAAGCTGGCTGTCGTCCCGGCGGATATACGGCGGCAACGGCATGCGGCCGATCTCTTCGATCTGTTGCAGGAAGTCGCCTTCACAGGCAAACTGGATATGCTTATACGGCTCTTCGCCGCCGTCTACTACTGTACCGGTCAAGGTATCGCCGAGCAGCAGCCGGGTTCCGACTCGAGGCCCCTTAGAAGCCTTGGTCAAACAGATCCAGGTCTCTTCATCCCCTGCCAGACGCCGTACTAGCAGCACCTCGACCTTGCCGCCGGATTCCTTGCAACCAAGTAGTCGCGCAGGGATAACCCGCGTATCGTTGATAACCAGCACATCGCCAGCTCTGAAATGGTCCACAATGCTGCTAAAACCACCGATCGTCAGGCTACCAGTTCCACGATTGAGAATCATCAACCGCGACCCGGTCCGTTCTGCCAGGGGTTCTTGGGCAATCAGTTCTTCGGGCAGGTCAAAATCGAAATCATTCAGGTGCATAAAAGGTGATCCAA
>MAXT01000384.1:7692-7957 GCA_001751225.1 Desulfuromonadales bacterium C00003107
TGGCGAAGGCTGAAATCAGCCCGCAGAGAAGCCGGAAAGCACATCGTACAAGAGGGCGTTATATTCATAAGTTTACAGCAAGGATCGTCACTATAAAGGACAGCCTTGCTTCACCCTCGAGCCAGGTAGACCAGCAGCAATCCAAGCAGCATGGAAACAAGTCCAGCCAGCCGCAACCAGCCCTCGCCGGCTTTAGCTAAGCTCGCCAGCAGAACCTTGAAACGACGGGGGGATAAAAACCAAGGAATGCCTTCGATCACTAGCA
>MAXT01000384.1:8007-8359 GCA_001751225.1 Desulfuromonadales bacterium C00003107
ATGTTAAGCCTTGCCTCGACCCCTGTCAAGCGCTCTGCCCCGCCGCCGCCGAGAGGACTCAACAGCTACAGGGCGACCACGCAGCAACAGGGCCTCGTCGTCTTCACGGCCGCAGCGTTTTAACGCCTCACGCACCGCGGCACGATTCTCAGGCAGATGCGAAAGCAACAGAGCCTTTTGCAGCCGGCGCTCTCGATCGGATCGGGGCACATGCACCGCTGCGCCGCTAAAGGGGTCACAGCCGGTGTGATAGATGCAAGAGGATAAAGTTCCCGGGGTCGGCGTAAATTCCTGCACCTGTTCGACCTGCAGCCCCAACTGCCGCAACAGCAGGGCCGTATCGAGCATATGT
>MAXT01000384.1:8436-11445 GCA_001751225.1 Desulfuromonadales bacterium C00003107
GGACCGGGCTTACGCATGACACGGGTCAACTCCTTACACAGAGCCTCAGGGGCTACCTTGAGCAGACCGCTAACATGCTCGGCAATGAGTTGCCGCTGGTAATGAGGCTGTTTTTCCAACAAGTCGAGGCGCACCCCGGAGGCAATAAACAAGTGCCGAACCCCCTTGATAGCCCGCAAGCGTTTCAGCAAGTGCACTGCGGCTCCATCATCGACCTGCAGATGAGGACAGGGTTCGGGAAACAGACAACCGTCCCGGCGGCACTGGCGGCGCGCTTCAGCATTGCCGCAGCGCATGCCATACATGTTAGCACTCGGGCCGCCGACATCGCTGACCGTGCCACGAAAACCGTCACCCTCTGCCAGATGCTGTACTTCCTTGCAAATGGATTGCTCAGAACGGGATTGGATAAATTTGCCCTGATGCTGGGCAATGGCGCAGAAGGCACAGCCCCCGCAGCAGCCACGATGGCTGGTCACCGAGTGACGGATCTGCTCAAAAGCCGGAATGGTCTCGTTATAGTCGGGATGGGGCTTGCGCTGAAAGGGCAAAGCGTAGAGGCGGTCGAGGCGGGACGGGTCCAAGGGCAGCGGCGGCGGGTTGACCAGCAGCCAGCGAGCGCCGTGGCCTTGCAGCAGAGGTCGAGCACAATAGGGATTGATTTCGCCAGCAGCCAGGCGAAAGGCTTCGTTGAAAGCGGCCGTGTCATCCACCACCGCTTCAAAGGAGGGTAGCTCAACCCCTTCGCCAGGACGCTCCGTGCAGAGCAGGGCAGTGCCGCGCAGGTCTCGAATAGTCTCCAGTGCCTCGCCTGCGGCCAACCGGCGGGTCAATTCCAGCAGAGCTGTTTCGGCCATGCCAAATAACAGCAGGCTAGCCTTGCTGTCGACCAGCAGGGAACGACGTATCGAGTCGGACCAATAATCGTAGTGAGCCAAACGGCGCAGACTGGCTTCAATACCACCGATAATGACCGGCAGCCCCTTGAACGCTCCCTTTAGAGATGCGGTATAGGCGATTACTGCGCGATTGGGTCGGGACCCGCTTCGTCCTCCAGGGGTATAAGCATCGTTACGGCGCAATTTTTTGGCCGCCGTATAGTGGTTGACCATGGAATCCATGGCTCCGGCGGAGACAGCGGCAAACAGACGCGGCCGGCCCATGGCCTGCATCGCCTGTAGATTTCGCCAATCGGGCTGGGCCAGAATACCGACCCTATATCCCTCGGCTTCGAGAAGCCGAGCCAGCAATGGCACGCCGAAAGCCGGGTGATCGATGTAGGCATCCCCAGAAACGAACAGCACATCGAGCTGATCCCAGCCACGCTCGTCCATATCCTGCCGGCAGACGGGCAGAAACCTATTATCGTTGATGGTTTTCAGCAGCCGCCATCCTCACAGAGTTTTTTAAGGGACCGATCATAGCTGCGTTCACCGGCGGCAGAGAAAAAACAACCCGGTACCTCACCCTTGTCACGGTGATAAACAACACACTCGCAACAGCGCCCCCGCTTGTCGCAGGCGGCATAGGTGCAGGTACAATGATCGAGACTCTGTTCGCCAATACAAGCCATGAAGTCCCCCTACTCTATCCTAAAGTCGAAAACACCTTCGCCTACGGTCAGCACTTAAGGGAACAAGGGAAGCTGCTGAAGGCCGCAGTCCTCTTCCAGATCCAGCATCAGGTTCATGTTTTGCACCGCCTGACTGGCCGCCCCCTTGAGCAGATTGTCAATAACGGAAACAACGATCACCCGACCGGTACGCTCATCACTAACCAAACCGATATTGCAATAGTTACTACCCCGAACGTAAGCGACATTAGGCAGCTCACCCTCAGGATGGACCCGAACAAAGGGTTCGTTCCGATAGTGTTCTTGATAGAGCTCGATCAACTCGGCAGTGGAGTGGCTGCCAGTGAGACTGGCATAACAGGTTGACAAAATGCCGCGATTAACGGGCAGTAGATGCGGCGTGAAGGAGACCGCAACCGGTTTCCCGGCGAGCTGAGCGAGGGTCTGTTCGATCTCTGGTGTATGCCGATGGCTGGCGACACCGTAGGCCTTGAAACCTTCGTTGACTTCACAGTACAGGGAGCCGACCTTAGCAGAGCGACCGGCACCACTGGCACCCGACTTGCTGTCAATAATCAAGCTGGCTAAGTCGACAAGCTCCCCCTGAAGCAGAGGAGCCAAGCCCAGAGCTACACTGGTAGGATAACAACCAGGATTGGCCACCAACCGCGCCCCCCTGATCTGCTCCCGGTAAAGCTCTGGCAGGCCGTAAACAGCCTCAGCCAACAAGTTCGCACTGGTATGGGGCTGGTACCACTGTTCATAAACAGCGGCATCCTTAAGACGATAATCGGCGGACAGGTCGACTACCTTGCAGCCGGCCTCTAGCAGATCGGGCACCACCGCCATAGCCGCCTTGTGCGGCAGTGCGGTAAAAATCACATCGGCACGGGAAGCGATCAGCTCAACATCGACGGGATCGAAAACCAGTTCGCTACGACCAAGCAGCGATGGAAAGACACTACTGATAGGCGAGCCGGCGTTCTGCCGCGAAGTGACGCAGGTGATTTCCACCTGCGGATGGTTGAGGAGCAGCCGCAGCAGCTCGACACCGGTGTAGCCGCTGGCTCCGACGATGGCAACCTTGATCATGATAGCCTCCGATATGATTGATATGAGGTGCAAGCCTGACCGATAAATTCACTGGCCTGCAAAGCAAAAAGGGAACCCGTGGGTTCCCCTTGTGCGATCTTCTGTAAACGGGTCGCACAGCGACCAAAAGCTGCTTAACGCTTGGAGAACTGGAAGCTGGCGCGAGCACCTTTTTTACCGTATTTCTTACGTTCTTTGATACGACTGTCACGAGTGATGAAACCGGCCTTTTTGAGGACGGCACGCAACTCGGGGTCGATGGCCAGCAGGGCCTTGGTGATGCCATGCTTGATAGCACCAGCCTGACCGGATGGGCCACCACCGCTGACATTAACATTGATATC
>MAXT01000384.1:11671-12423 GCA_001751225.1 Desulfuromonadales bacterium C00003107
TCCGTGCCGGCATAGACCTTGAGTTTTTTCAGCATCTCACGGCCCAGCGTATTTTTGGGCAGCATGCCCCGAACAGCCTTCTTGACCAGTTCTTCGGGCTTCTTTTCCATCAACTTTGCGGCATTGATGGAGCGAATTCCGCCGGGATAACCGGTGTGGTGATAGTATTGCTTATCGGCCATTTTGTTACCGGTCAGCTTAAGCTTATCAGCATTCAGTACAATGACAAAATCACCAGTATCAACACTCGGCGTATAGATAGCTTTGTGCTTGCCGCGCAATACGCGGGCGATCTCGGTTGCGGTGCGACCCAGAACTTTACCATCAAGGTCAACAACAAACCATTTTCTGGTCACGTCAGCTTTCTTGGCTACTTGGGTACTCATTTGGTTCCTCTCTATTCTCTATATGTCGTAAACTGTGATTGAATTACGGGGCTCACAGAAGCCAGCAATTTAGCTGAACGCCTCGAAGTTGTCAAGCATTTTATTGCTCTCTTCGACGTCATACCAGACCTCCATCAGACACAGTCCGTGGGCCGGTGCCGTGAGGGCCGACACACCACTATTTTGTCCGTCGAGCAAATCGGCAACCGCCTGGGGAGACCGTTTGCCCTGCCCTACCTTCACCAAAGTGCCGGCCATCATGCGTACCATGTTGCGCAAAAACCCGCTACCCTTGACATCGATGGTCAGTAGGCGCTCCTGCCGCTGCAGGTCTACGGCAAAAATGTCGCGGATGGTGGTCTTGGC
>MAXT01000384.1:12484-13082 GCA_001751225.1 Desulfuromonadales bacterium C00003107
TGAACCGGCCCCAGGTAGACGCTATATCGATACCATTTGCCTTGGGCGCTGAAGCGGGCATGGAATCCTGCCGGCACCTCTTCTGCTAATTGCACTGCCACCGTCGAAGGTAAAAAACTATTGACCCCATCGCGAAAAGCCTGCAGCGGTATTGAACGTTCGGTTTGCAAATGGGCCACCATGCCACGAGCATGCACCCCGGCATCGGTGCGCCCAGAGGAATAGACCGTCACGGCCTGCCCGAGTAACTGGGTCAGAGCTTCTTCTACCACCTGCTGGACTGACAATCCATTGGGCTGGCGCTGCCAGCCGGCATAACCGCTACCATCATATTCGATAGTCAACTTGATAGTTCGCATATCACTTGGTTCCGCTAAGAGGTTGTCTGTTCTTGGCAAGTCCGACACCCTCCTAATTAAACGAAACAGGGGGCCACTGGCCCCCTGCACGATTCATCTATACTGCTGATTCAGAACGACTAAAACGGCTCAGAGATATTTCTCCAGAACGATTTCGGCGATCTGCACCGCGTTAGTCGCCGCCCCTTTGCGCAGATTATCGGCCACCACCCACAGGTTGAGGCCATTGGCAATAGACT
>MAXT01000385.1 GCA_001751225.1 Desulfuromonadales bacterium C00003107
GGACCTGACCGAGTTGCAGCAACGGCTGCTGCAATTGCGCCCCGAACAACACAATACCAGCGACCTGCAGGATCGCGAGCGACTGGTGCGAGCCATCGAAATTGCCATGGGAGAACGGGATACCCCTCCCCTGCCCTTGCCGACTATCGAACCGCTGGTATTCGGCGTGCGATGGGACCGTCCGGTGCTGCGCCAACGTATTACCAAACGCCTCAAACAGCGCCTTGCCGAGGGGATGATTGAGGAGGTGCAGCATCTGCATGAGACCGGCATCCCCTATTCCAACCTAGAATATTATGGCCTTGAATATCGCCTCATCGCCCAGCACCTGCAGGGCCAGCTGAACCGCAACGACATGGTTCAAAAACTCAACAGCGCCATCCACCAATTCGCCAAACGCCAAGAGACCTGGTTCCGGCGCATGGAAAAACAGGGTGTCGTCATTCACTGGCTCGACGGTAGCGGTGACCCCATAGCCGAACTACTGCAACTCGCCGCCGAGCAGGATCTAAAGCCTCAGGCTTCTGCAAGATGAGCGTTCTGCCTAAACCCGTTGTTCGCTATTGCGCCAGTCGCGCCATCGATGGCCCCTGGCACATCGCCGGTAACGAGCGCCACGATTTTTCCATGGCGGTAGTAATTCCCGCCCTGGCCGAGAGCGCCTCTCTGCTCGCTACCCTCGACTCTCTGGCCACCAATCCTCCCGAGCACTTGGCCGAAACCCTGATCCTGTTGGTGGTCAATCAGCGCCCGGACAGTACCGTTGAGGATAAAGACGACAATCGCCACACCCTGAGACAACTTGCAGCGGGCTCATGGAAACATCCAGGCCTGCACCTGGCCTGGATCGATGCGGCCTCACCGGGCCTGGAGCTACCGATCAAGGACGGCGGGGTTGGCCTGGCCCGCAAGATCGGTTTCGACCTGGCCCTGCATCGGCTCTCCTTCGGAAAATCCGACCCGCTACTGATCGCTCTCGACGCCGACACCCTGGTGCGGCCCGACTATCTGCCCGCCTTGCATGATCACTTTCGAGACGCGGTCGCCGGAGCGGCGGTAGTCCCCTTCTGCCATCAGCCTGGCAACGATCCGGCCCATGAACAGGCTATCGCCCGATACGAACTCTTTTTGCGCGCCCACCTTCTCGGGCTGACTCTGGCCGGCTCGCCCTACGCCTTTCACACTATCGGCAGCACCATGGCCTGTCGGGCCACAGCCTATGCCCGCGCCGGTGGCATGAACCGGCGACGAGCCGGGGAAGACTTCTACTTTCTACAACAATTGGCCAAAACCACCGGCGTCGCCGCCCTCAACGACACCGTGGTCTACCCCTCGGCCCGGCTCTCAAGCCGCACCCCTTTCGGCACCGGGCGCAGCGTAAACGCCCTGCTGGCCGGAGATACCGCCGCGGTACTCTTCTATCCAGCCGCCTGCTATTCCCTCCTGGGAGACTGGTTGCAACTAGTCAATGAACAACTCGAAGCCGATGGTGTAACGCTGTGGCACCTGGCAGAACAGCACAGCGCACCACTAGCGGAATTTCTTCAGAATGAAAACTTTCCCAATATATGGGACAGGCTTGCACTTAACCATCTCCGCCCCAAAGCCCGTTTAAAGGCGTTTCACGACTGGTTCGACGGCCTCAAAACCACCCGCCTGATCCACCACCTGTGCGCCGCCTCCTACCCTCGCTGCCAACCAGAGGCCGTTGTGCCTCAACTGCTGGAGGCCGCCGGCCTGTCTATAAGTTCATGCCTTATCGAACAGTTGACCATACTGCGTCGCCATCAGGGTGCCTTAGCTTAACAACCTGAAAAACATAATATTTGCCTGACCTGTCAAAATAATGTACTTTTGAGGAGAATACCGCCGAAAACGCCCTGAAAAGGATTTTGAAATGAGCGAAAAGGAAATCAGCCAAGAGGTCAAAGACGCCCAGCGACGCAAACACCTGCGCTCGCCGCTAATCATTTTGAACATTATAAACGCCGGCGGCAATAAAACCTTTTTCGGCTACGGAAAAAACATCAGCCTGGGTGGGCTTTTCATCAGCACCGTCAACCCCCGGGCAGTCGGGACCCACTTCAATTTGGAAATCCCCCTGCCTGCTCCGATCCTCAAAGTCGTCCACTGCGAATGCGAGGTTGTCTGGAGCCGCCAATTCAGCAAAGATTCGACTATAGAACCCGGCATGGGCTTAAGGTTCCTCGACCTGCCCGAAAGCGATGGCGAATCCATCGACCGCTGGGTACGCCATCATAAAGGCTGAACAAGCCCTTCCATAGACACGACTTTTATTTAAAAAACCCTTGCACAGTAAATGCGGGGGGGGGGGCTGTTTAAAAACCATATCGAAAACAGTAAAAAGCCTTATATATTCGCACCATCCATTAAATAGTGTTTAGTCCAGGATTCAGCGACATGATCGCTTTTGATTCAACAAAGCCGCTGCCTGCAAAGGTAGCGGCTTTATTCTTCCTGCTGCAAACTTGGCCTCGTAAACCCCGCGGTATCGAAACAACATAGATCTTGATTGCAAGAGCGGATCTCTGGCTTCAGAGCCATATTTGACCCCGCCCCCCAATCCCTGTATTATGTACCTTACAGGCGACACCCTGCCAGGGTGTTCCGTCCTGGTCCCGCAAGGGGATCGCTAAGAACATTGCCCTGTGCGATGCTTCGCAGATCACCTTTTCTTTCAGAGTAGCGCTTGGTTCTGGGCCATCCACAGAACCGGGTCGCGGGTCGCTCTGTCTACTACCAATCAAATAAACACATTCGGGACGCTGCTAACCGCAGTCGACCACGCTTACCCCTATTCGCTTTCGCCTGCGGCCTTGATGCAGCTTCGTTCGCGCAATCCCTTCATGGATTGCGCTTTACGTATTTCCTGCAAGCTACCGACAAACAAGGAGAAAAGATGTCAGAAGAATGGATTCAGCAGATGCAGAATCAAGTCGACACCCTTGAAAAACTCGAACAATACATCAACGTCAGTGACGAAGAAAAAAAGGCCATTCAAACCCTAAGCACCAAGTGGGGAACTACACCCTATTTTGCGTCATTGATGGACAAAGACGATCCCAGCTGCCCGATCCGCATGCAGGTGTTGCCCTCGATGAAGGAACAGGTCAACGAATTCGGCATGGAACACTACCTGATGTGGAAGGAAAACCGCGAAACAGAAGAAGTGCGCCCAGACAGCATCGCTCGCCAGTACCACGATCGCATCGCCTTTACCGTCACCGAGGTCTGCGGCATCTATTGCCGGCACTGCTTCCGCAAGGAGCTGGTGGTCGACCAGGACCTGAAGCTGCGTTTCGATGTCGATGAAGGCCTGGCCTGGATCGCCGAACACCCGGAGATTCGCGATGTGCTCATAACCGGTGGCGACCCGCTGCTGCTGTCCGATGAAAAGCTGGAGTACCTGATTACCAAACTGCGCGAAATGCCGCACATCGAGATGATCCGCATCGGCACGCGGCTGCCCATCGTGCTGCCGCAAAGGATCACCGAGGGCTTGAAAAAAGCCATTGGCGGTTTCCACAAGGTGCCGGTATGGATTAACACCCAGTGTAACCATCCCAAGGAAATTACCGAAGAGACGGAACGGGCCGTTTACGAACTGATGAGTTGCGGTATCAACGTCGGCAACCAGGCGGTGCTGCTCAAGGGAATCAACGATGACGTGCCGACCTTCAGGGAACTGCACCAGAAATTGCTGCGCACCCGCATTCGCCCCTACTACGTCTTCTACTGCGAGCCGGCGCCAGGTATCGACCACTTCCGCACCCCGGTGGAAAAAGGCGCCGAACTGATCCGCGATGCCCTGCGCGGCCACACCACCGGCCTGGCCCAGCCGATGTACGTGCTAGCCACCAATATCGGCAAGATTCCGCTGATGCCGGACTATTACATTGTCGACAAAGACGAAAAGGAATACACGCTGAGAAATCACAAAGGGGAGATCACCAAGATCCCGAATATGCCGGAGTGATAGAACCACTGCTCACGCCAGCCCGCGACAGTGGAGATGTTACCCGGAGAACAGCTGCAACGCATCTGCTACCGGAAGTCGCGTCATCCCTTTAAAACAGCAAATCCCCGCCGGAAACCCGGCGGGGATTATTATTGAAGGGCGTTACACACCGACCGGCAGCGCCTACGCTTATTACCGGCCGTGCTGGCGGAAGGTCGCCGCAAATTTGGCAAGATCGTCCTGCACCTCTTGGCGACTGCGCTCGTAGACGATCTCCCGCCCCATCACCGTGCCGGCATAGGCCCGGCCGTTGGGGGTCGGCAGCAGTTCACAGCGCACGCTATGATCACCCTCGCCGAGCAACACCTTGATCCGCTCAGGACGCTTTTCGATCACCTCGACGCTCATGATCTGGTCACTCTCCGTTACCCGTACCTTGATCTTCGCTGTGCTCATAGGTCTCCTCACCCGTGTCCTGTTTGGTTAAGGCTGTCAATTAATTCTGAGGAATTTTGGTTGCTGGCAAGGCATGCCAACGCAGGCCTAGCTTAAGCTAAGCCGAGAAGGCATAACGCAGCCAGCAGCCAAAAGGGCCAAAATTGATGCTTTCGCAAAAAGTCAGGAGATGGCTAAGTAAAAATTTCGACCTACAAGGCGTAGTGGTTTTTCAGGGGTGAAGGCATACATATAG
>MAXT01000386.1 GCA_001751225.1 Desulfuromonadales bacterium C00003107
GGGTAGAACTATAAACCTGCCCAGCCCCGCTAATCGGCTCGAGAACTTCTACTGCAAAGCCTAGATATTCCCCCATGCGCTGCAGCAATTGGGCGTTTCCCTCGCGTCCTTTGCCGAATAGATAGTCGTAACCAACCACCAGATGCCGCATGCCGACCTTTTCCACCAACACTTCCCGCACAAAGCGGTGGGCCGGCAGATTGGCCATAGCTTGGTTGAAAGGAGCACAGATCAATACATCGATACAGGAGGCTTCGATCAACACCTCTTTTTCCTGATTGGTATTGATCAACAGCGGTGCCCGGTCGGGCGCCAGGAACTTGAGAGGATGCGGCACAAAAGTATAGACGACCGCTGGACCGCCAACTTCTTGACTGCGCCCAACTACCCGCCGGAATATCTCCCGATGACCGAGATGCACCCCGTCGAAATTGCCAATGGTCACCACGGCATTCTGCAGGGGCTCCACCAACTCGCTTAAGTTTCTAACAATACGCATGAGGAAAAACCCGTAATTCGTAATTCGTGAAAGGTTCTAAACCAATTATGCCTTACTTATTACGCCTTACAGCTTTTCCCGTATCGAGCATCACGGGTTTTGAACCAGTTCAAAATCGATCTGCCGGCGATCGAGATCGACGTGTCGAAGCCGGACTGAAACCTCCATGCCGATCTGATAAATCTTACGCCGGCGTTCACCTAGCAGACGGTGCAGATGCTCTTCATATTGATAATAATCGTCATCGAGACTGGCAACAGGCACCAGCCCCTCGACAAAGACCTGCTGCAATTCGACAAAAAAGCCAAAAGGCTGGACACCGGCGATGTTCCCCTGGAAATCTTCGCCCACCCGGTCCGCCATGAACTGACACTTTTTCAAGTCGATGATATCCCGCTCCGCCTCCATAGCACGGCGTTCATTGACCGAACACTGCTCAGCAATACCAGGCAACTCCCGCTGCCACCAGGAATCACGTTGAGGAGATTTTTTTTCACTGGTCAACACTTCGCGCAATATGCGATGGACCACGAGGTCGGGGTAGCGGCGTATCGGTGACGTAAAATGGCAGTACAGCTCCGCGGCCAGACCGAAGTGACCGACATTTTTCGCATCATAACGCGCCTGCTTCATGCTGCGCAACAGCACCTGGTTAACCATGCGCTCCTCAGGCCGTCCAGCAACCTGAGACAACAGTGTTTGCAGCTGATGAGCCGTGTCGCTCTGGCCGTCGATAACCAGACCGTAATCCAGATAGGCGACAAATTCCTGAAACGCCTGTAATTTCTCCAAGTCGGGCGATTCATGGATGCGAAACAGCAGCGGCACCTGCCGGTCGTGCAAAAAGGTCGCGACGGCTTCGTTGGCCGCCAACATGAACTCTTCGATGATTCGATGGGCCATGTTACGCTCTGCGCGAACGATATTTTCCGGCCGACCGCACAAACCCAATACCACTTCCGCTTCCGGCAAGTCAAAATCAAGACTACCCCGCTGACGGCGCATAACGGTAAGGCGCTGGGCCAGTTCTTCCATAACCTGCAAATGGCTCAGCAGTTCTTTTTGACCAGCATTCTCTGCAGCCACCCCTGCCTCGAGGTGGTCCCGCACTTCAGTATAGGTCAGGCGCGCCTGGCTACGAATTACCGCCGAATAAAAGCGACTATCCAACCGCTGTCCATCAGCATCGAACAACAGCTCTGCCACCATCGCCAAACGATCCTGCTGCGGTTTTAAGGAGCATATTTCGTTGCTCAATGATTCTGGCAACATGGGTATGCAATGGCCAGGGAAATAGACGCTGGTTGAACGCTCCAGGGCTTGCTGGTCGATGGGCGAGCCGGGCGTAACATAGTAACCTACATCGGCTATAGCAACCCACAACCGAGTCCTACCCTGCGCTTCGCGGCGCACCGCAACGGCATCATCAAAATCCATGGCCGTTTCGCCGTCAATAGTCACCAACGGCAATTCCCGCAGATCCTCCCGCCCTTGCAGATCTTCCGGTCGCACCACAGAGGGAAGGGCGCTAGCGGCGGCGAGCACTTTCGATTCGAAATCAGAGGGCAGACCGTATTTATAGACCGTCGCTGCAATTTCCACCTTAGGATCGTCGGCGTCTCCCAGCACTCTGAGGATGGTTCCAAAAGGCGGACGGTTCGCGGTGGGATAACTGTCAATGCGCAACACAACTATCTGCCCCGGCTTTACCGAAATCGAAGAAGGTGTCGTTATCTGAACGGGGTGAGACAGACGGGGGTCGGCAGGGACGACAAAGGCTTGTCGGTGGTGTAATTCGTAGCGGCCAAGCAACTCTTGGTGGGCTCGTTCCAACACCTGAACGATCCGTCCCTCCGAACGCCCTGGGCGACCATGACGCTCCGAGCGAACGATCCGCACGGCCACCCGGTCTCCATCCATCACCAATCCAAGATGCCGTGCCGGGACAAAAATATCCTCTTTGTCCTTATCGTCCAGCACCACAAAACCATATCCGGCTCGGTGTACAGTCACCTTACCCTGAAGAAGCACAGCGTTGCGGACCAACCGATAACGATTGCCCTTGACCCGCTGCAGAAGACCATCGTCGACCAGGTTTTCAATAAGAAGGCGCGCTGCCTGTCGTTCATGGCGCGGCAAGGGGAAGGCAGCAAGAATCTCCCGAACAGAGAGACTCCGACCGGGATGCTTCTTGAGATGGGCCAGAAGTTCGTCCGGCGATAAGGACATAACTAGCGTCCCTGACTGGATACGGCTTGGAATGATAGATCTGCAAACATAGTATCAGTGTACATTGCCCTGTGGCCTATTGGTTAGCCGAGCGAAGAAAAACAGAAACAATAAATTCTATGGATAATGCTTCCGAGACTGACAAGGGGCAACATCTGGCGGCGAGAACCGCCCCTCAGCTACCCCCAGCGCCTCTAATCTATGACCGATTCCCCATCAACAACCTTGTTAATGACCAGACCGGTCAACAACTTGGGATAGAAATAGGTCGATTTCTGCGGCATCTTTTCCCCGGCATTGGCGACATCCCGTACTTCGCCCATGCGGGTGGAGTTCATCAAAAAGGCCAATTGAAAATCTCCGGATTGCACGGCTCCAAAAGGCTCGTCAAAGTTTTTCACATACTTGAGATTGAGTTGCCGTTCCTGTGCCTCGGGGGTGATCTGCAGCAGATGCTCGAGGATCAAGCGATGCAGAATTGAAACATCGAGGACACGCAGAGCCTTGGACGCCTTATCATCAAAAAAGCGGTCCATTATAGCCGGATCACGCAAAGTCAGATAATAAAGAGATTGCCCCCCGGCATACAGTGCCAGGGTATGGGCGTCTGTACCTTTTTGCTGAAGGATCGTGCGCGCTTCGCGACGGGCATCGGTATCCGACACATTCAGGTCGCGAGCCTCAACTTCAAAGAATTCATTAAGAGCTGACAGAAAACCGGGCAAATGAAAATCTTTTAGACTGTGGACCAATCGATGGGTCGGAAAGATCAGCATCCCCTGATCTTCCATATTGGCGAAATACATCAGCACATAGTTGAAAAGTTCCTTGCCGGTATATTCCCCCACCTGCTCACGCATAAAATTGCGATAATTCAAAGCCGTTTCATAGCGATGATGGCCATCGGCAATAAAGAGCGGTTTCTTATCCAGCAACCCTTTTGCCTTATCAATAATGTCAAGATCGGTCACCCGCCACAGCCGGTGCTGCACACCGTCATCATCAGTCACGCTCAGATCTGGCTGGCAGCTGCAGACATCGCGGGTTAATGCCTCCAATACGCAGCATGGATCAGAGTAAAGGCCGAAGATCGGACTAAAGTTTGCCCCGCAAGCCTTGGTCAGGTGCAACCGGTCGGTCTTGGGCCCGGACAGGGTCTTTTCATGGGGTTTGACCACACCTGAGGCAAAATCCTCGATACGGGTCAGGGCCAAAAAACCACGCCGCACCACCGGACCGATACCCTCGGCAAAATACTCTTCATCATAAAGATAAATGGCCGGTTCCGCATCGCGGACCAAAGCTCCCTCTTCCTGCCAGGCCTTGAAAAAATCGGCGGCCCGAGTGTAGCGATTGTCGGTTTCATCATCCGTTTCCTCAATCTTGCCGAGGATCAAGCGTATCAGGTTGTAGGGGTTGCGCTGATAGAGGTCTTCCTGAAGGTCCGGTGAGATAACATCATAAG
>MAXT01000387.1 GCA_001751225.1 Desulfuromonadales bacterium C00003107
TTGTAATACCAAGCTATTGAAGCCGGGGGGTATCCGCCGGATGTGGTTCTGAAAACGCATTAAAAATCTAAAGGAGCAGCACAATGACGCCAAAAGAGGTACTTCAGTTCGCCAAGGAAAATAATGTCCAGATGGTCGATTACAAGTTTCTGGATTTTGTCGGTATCTGGCAACATTTCACCACCCCGGTGAGCGAGTTTGAAGAAGAAGTCTTTGAAGAGGGGCTCGGTTTTGACGGTTCTTCCATCCGCGGATGGCAGCCAATCCACAACAGCGACATGTCCATCGTTCCTGATCCCAGCACCGCGATGATCGATCCTTTCGTGGAAATGACCACCTTGAGCCTGATCTGTAACATCTACGATCCGATCACCAAGGAAGGCTACAGCCGCGATCCCCGTTTCATCGCACAAAAAGCCGAAGCCTACCTTAAGTCAACCGGCATTGGTGATACTGCCAACATCGGTCCTGAGCCGGAATTCTTCGTTTTTGAAGACGTGCGTTATGCTTCCAGCTGCAACCAGTCCTTCTATAGCGTTGACAGCACCGAAGGTATCTGGAACACCGGTCGGGAAGAATACCCCAACCTTGGTTACAAGCCCCGTCACAAGGAAGGTTACTTCCCTTGCGCACCCACAGATTCCCTGGTTGACCTGCGTAACGAAATGGTTCAGGTCCTGCAGAGTGTTGGTATGCGTATCGAAGCTTCTCACCACGAAGTGGCCACCGGCGGTCAGTGCGAAATCGATATGCGTTTCGATTCCCTGGTTAGCATGGGTGACACCCTGCAATGGTTCAAGTACATCATCAAGAACGTTGCAGTGCGCAATGGCAAGACCGTAACTTTCATGCCCAAGCCCCTGTTTGATGACAACGGCAGCGGCATGCACGTCCACGTTTCGATCTGGAAAGACGGCGTAAACACCTTCGCTGGCGACGGTTATTCCGGTCTGTCCAAAAATGCCCTTTACTTCATCGGCGGCATCATCAAGCACGCCAAGGCTCTGTGCGCTTTCACCAACCCCAGCACCAACTCCTACAAGCGCCTGGTTCCTGGCTTCGAAGCTCCGGTAAACTTGGCTTATTCTGGCCGTAACCGTTCCGCCGCTTTGCGTATCCCGACGACTTCGAATCCTAAGTCCAAGCGTGTTGAGTACCGGACTCCCGATCCGGCTTCCAACGGTTACCTGTGCTTCTCAGCCATCCTTATGGCTGGTCTGGACGGCATTGAGAACAAGATTGACCCGGGCGAGCCTCTTGACAAGGACCTCTACGCTCTGCCTCCGGAAGAGATGGCTGACATTCCTTGCGTTGCCGGTACTCTTGACGAAGCTCTCAAGGCTCTTCAGGTTGACCACGAGTTCCTGCTCAAGGGTGACGTCTTCACCGAAGATGTTATCGAAAAGTGGATCGAGTACAAGACCGAAGCCGAAGTCAATCCGGTGCGGATGCGTCCGGTTCCTGAAGAATTCGCTCTTTACTACGACTGCTAACTAAGTCGTTAATCACAAAATAAAAAACCCCTCGGTCGCAAGACCGAGGGGTTTTTTATTTGGGGTCTGTTGTCTAACGGAGGGTTGTTGCCGAACGATCCGAATCAGCAGCTATGCTGCTCCACATAATTACGTATCGAGTTGGTATCAGCATCTATGATTTCGCAACGACTGGGGCGTTGTTCGATGCCGGCTAAGGACTCGGGTATCGTTGGAGAGGTGCCGATGGCTTCCTGTACGGCATCTCCGAATTTGGCGGGATGAGCTGTGGCCAGGCAGACGAGGGGACACTCTCCGCCCGCTTGCTCTTTACCGACCTTGACGCCGATTGCCGTATGGGGATCGAGAATATATCCTGTCGCCTGATAGAAATCCCGAATGGTCGCAATGGTTTCGCTGCGACTGGCAGAACCGCTGAGAAAATCTTGAGCGACCCGTTGCTGCAGAGACGCATCGAACGTCAAGTTGCCGGTGCTTGCAAAGTCTGCCATGGCCTTGCGAACCTTGGCCGTGTCTTCATCCAGCAGATAGTAAAGATAACGCTCAAAGTTACTGGCCAGCTGAATATCCATGGATGGAGCCGGTGTTTCGACCACGTCGGCGATGGAGTAGTCGCCTTTGCCGACAAAGCGGGACAGAATATCGTTTTCGTTAGTGGCTAAAATAAGGCGACGGATGGGCAGCCCCATGCGTTTGGCGATATATCCGGCAAAAATATCACCGAAATTTCCTGTTGGTACTGAGAAGTTGGCTTCCTTGCATCCCGTGTCCCGTTGTACTCGGCCAAAGGCATAAAAATAATAAACAACCTGAGCAAGAACACGGGCCCAGTTGATAGAGTTTACTGCGCCTAGGGAAAGGCGGGACTTGAACTCCAGGTCGCCGAAGACTTCCTTGACGATACGCTGGCCGTCATCAAAGGTTCCGCGGATAGCCAAGTTGAAGACGTTGGGGTCGGTGACCGTGGTCATCTGAAGTTCTTGGATGGGAGATACCTTCTGATGGGGGTGGAGAATAAAAATGTTAATATTCTCTTTGCCGCGCACCCCATAGATGGCGGCGCTGCCGGTATCTCCGGAGGTGGCGCCGATGATATTCATCTTCTCCCCCCGTTCCTTCAGTAGATATTCGAACAGGTTGCCGAGGAACTGCAGAGCCACATCCTTGAAGGCCAGGGTGGGTCCGTGAAACAGTTCAAGAACGTAAACACCGTCTTGATGGACTACAGGGGTGACTTCATCGTGGTTGAAGGTGCGGTAGGACCGGTCGACCAGATCCTTGAGGTCGTCAGCCGGAATGCCTTCGGTAAACAAGGAGATAATGCGAAAAGCCAGATCGGGATAAGCCATTTTACTTAGAGCTGCTATGTCGCCGCCGGTCAGGCTTGGGATTGTAGCGGGTAGTAACAGGCCACCGTCATCAGCAAGGCCCATCATGACGGCTTCTTTAAATGAAATCCCCTGAATCTGTCCACGCGTGCTTATATATTGCATCGGCAATTGTTCTCCTCGACATCAATTGAAAATTGGTGATAATTGTTTTTGACTGCCCAGCATCATAACAGTTAAACTGCCGAAATGAAATAGTGGGCTCCATCACTTGGAGCATTTTTTGACCATCCAGCAATTGCTCAACCGGTGACTTGACCCGGTTTGATAGAGTTGTATTTCGAGGTTTTCTACGTGCAATATAATACAATGAAATGGCCCTGTCGCATCGGCGTCATCTCCGATACTCATATCGTTGACCCCTGGTACGATGACACGTTGATAGAATCCCTTCAAAATAATCATTTTCGTGGGGTAGATTTTGTTTTGCATGCTGGGGACATTGTTGACCCTCAGACGCTGACGCGCTTTTCTTCCTGTCCTGTTCTGGCGGTGTGTGGAAATATGGATACGCTAACAATTGAACTTCCCATGCGAAGGGTTATTTCAATAGGGCCTTTTCGTATTGGACTCGCCCATGGATGGGGCGCTCCTAACGGACTTGAACAACGATTGTTGAAAGAATTTTCTGAAGAGAAGATCGATTGTCTGGTGTATGGTCATAGCCATATGCCGACCTGCCTATGGCAGGGTGAGCAATTGTTTTTTAATCCTGGCAGTCCCACCGATCGGCGCAATGCTCCATTTCATTCCGTGGGCATCTTAGAGGTTGGCGATTCTATTCAGGGTCATATCATCTCATTGGATTGAAATGTTTAGCTAGAAATGAACTGGGACTAGAGTACATTCTTGTTCTAAGCCAGGCGGTGGAATAGAAAATAAATTCTTGTAGTATAGGCTGTTGATTGGCCGGACGATTACTGATTCTGGTCCGAGGGAGGATTCATGGTAAAGCATTTGTGGGCACCTTGGCGAATGAGCTACCTGCAATGTAAGGATGAGCAGTGTGACGATTGCATATTTTGTGTGGCAGAAAAAGGTGATGAAGATAAAGAACGTCTGATCTTGCATCGTGGTCGCCTAGCTTTTGTCATGATGAACAAGTTCCCGTATACCAATGGCCACCTTTTGATTGCTCCTTATCGACACATTGCCGATATATCCGATATTGAAGATCAAGAAATGTTGGAAATGCATCAGCTATTAAAACTGTTTCAAGGAGTTCTTGAGCGTTATTGCAAACCCCAGGGTTATAATATCGGCATGAATATTGGTCCTGTTGCTGGAGCCGGTATCGCTGATCATCTCCATTTGCACCTAGTGCCACGCTGGGCCGGGGATACCAATTTTATGACGGTTTTCGCTGAGGTTCGAGTGATCCCCCAGCATCTGCAGGAAACCTATTGTTTGTTGTCTCAGTGTTTTGTCGAGTTGCAAAAGGAAAACAGCGAATAGTCTTCCCTGTGTCCGTTTCTCTAACCATGAATATTTGATGGCGTCGCAAAAAGTCCGCCCTACTGTGTTGCAGCACTTTTTCAGGACTTCGACATACTATATGTATGCCTTCACCCCTGAAAAACCACTAC
>MAXT01000388.1 GCA_001751225.1 Desulfuromonadales bacterium C00003107
GAACTGGTGTAGTCTGATTTTAGAGAAAGGTGACGAGGACGTGGATATTTCTATAGTGGGCCATACCGACCTCTGTGGTCAGGAGGAGCAGATACCCAAGGCTGTGGCGAAGGTGCTAACGCGAAGAAGTACAACGAGAAACAAATGAAGATAAGGAAAGAGGCGTTTGGATATATCCTCTTCACGAATCAAACTTCAGGAAAGTCGGGTCAAAATACTTCACCGTTTGTGGTTGAATTAGGCGAAGAGGCGATTTATACTGCTACGACTCATCTCAGTGCCCCTGAAGTGGTTCATCTTTGCATAACTAAGAGATGCAACCGCAACTGCGAATTCTGTTACGTAGAAAAAGACGATTATGAGCCACCCTCCGATAAAATAAAGGAGTTAATAGATCAACTAACGGAGATAGGTGTGTTTCAAATAGCCGTGGGTGGAGGGGAACCTTATTTACGCGAGGATATATTTGAAATAGCGGATTATGCCGCTAAAAAAGATATATTATTCAATATAACGACGAATGGGAGTTTGATTGACGATGAATTATCGAGACGTATAAATGAGAATATAGATCATACGCAGCTAAGTTTCACCGAATACGATGGTGCTAACCTGGATGCGGCATCTAAGCTTTCGCGGTTTGGCTTCAATCTTCTCGTGACACCGGCTATAGCATCCCGGTTCAAGGACCTACTTCTTTTGCTCGATTCTTACGGGCCCGATAATATCTTATTGCTGGAGCCGAAACCTACCAATCCTGAATGGTATGAGCGGAATAGTATAGGAAAGGAGGAGAAAAAGACGATTATACAGACTGCAAAGTTAATGCAAAAGAGCATGGCTACAAAAATACTGGTAGATTCTTGCTTCTCTTTTGAATTAGACAACACGAAAGGGTGCATGGCAGGACGGAGAATCTGCTATGTTGATTATCCCTACGTATATCCATGCTCTTTCCTTGCGAGCGAAGCGATGAGAATGGGGGATCTGCGAGAAGATAAGTTCATCAATATATGGGAAAAGGGCACCGCACTGGATACTTTCAGGAATGTAGGATTGAAGGCAGCACTAAGAGACTGCTATTTATTAGAGGAGTCCAAAGCAAAAGCAGTGATATAGATAAAAATGCCAAGTTTTGGGATGCACCTTGCTCTTACGCTTTTCTTCATCGCTGCGTGCTTGAAGGCAGAAGATAGAAAGTTTGCGCTGGCTCTAATCCCTCTTGGGATCATATGCGACCTCGATTCTTATATCGGCGTGCACCGAGCGACATTTCATAACCTGTTTGTAATATTCATCCCTCTTATCGTTATGTTTATACTCTGGCGTTTACATGTCAATGCGATAAAGGATAAATACTTCATTTTGGCGTCGCTGCTCTTGGCATTCCACATATTCTTAGATACTTTCTATAACGGTGTGTTTCTGTTCTACCCGTTCTCGGATAAGAGCTATGACATCGAATTCTGGCTCGGTCTGAAGGAAACGGGTTTGAGTGCCCTATTCCAGTGGACAGTCCCCGGGAAGGTAGGGGAAATAAATTATGTGGTTACTCCAACGCCCTCAGTGCCTGAGATAGCTATTATAAGTGGGATCGAATTTGTAGTGCTAATATTCGCTTCGATCACTTTCTTTTTAAAGTTCCAAGATACATATTCTTCAAGTTTTTTATATCAAAAACTGCGTATAAGAAAATAGCCCGGTAGTGTAGCGGTCAATCATGCGAGGTTCTGGACCTCGCGACGGCGGTTCGAATCCGTCCTGGGCTATACAACGGATTTAGCGTGAACATGCCGATAAAAACGAGTGAAACGGAAATAAAACATCTCCTGTTGGCATGGCTTGCTCTCTCTTTCGCGTTTACCGTGCTAATCAAGCGCTGGATGCCGCTGGGCTATAGAGAAAGCTGGCTTGCAATTTTTATCCTTTCTGCGATTACTGTTGGCTCTGCTTTTATTCTCCACGAATTATCCCACAAGTTCGTGGCGCAGCGGTATGGAAGCTGGTCCGAATTCAGAATGGAACCGAACATGCTTTTGCTTGCTGTGGTAATCCCTTTCTTTGTGCCTTTCATATTCGCAGCGCCTGGTGCTGTTATGATATTCAATCCGTATCTAACGCGAGAAGAAAGCGGAAAGATAGCGATAGCAGGACCGTTGATGAACATAGCATTAGCCTTACTTTTCTTGCCCCTGTTTATCCTTGCGCCTTACGGTATTCTTAACGAAATAGGCAGGTTCGGGGTACTGATAAATACCTGGCTTGCTCTTTTCAATATGATTCCCGCTAGCGTATTGGATGGAAAGAAGGTGTTAGCATGGGATAAAAGAGTATATGGAGTTGTTTTGATTATTTCACTTATTGTGCTGGCGTTGAGTTGGACTCTTACATGAAAGTTTGGATACAAGTAACAAAATCTCCACCCGAAATGTACCCGAAAAGTTTATAAGAGTGTTTTTAATATGTAGTTAACACATGTTAATAGCATATGGTAAAAAACGCTGTAGGATTTAGGAGGTGATACGGAAAAATGAAAAAAGAACTGGCAATAGCAATAGGATTAGTTCTGCTGATAGCTTCGGTGCCTTACGTAACTGCAACTACGAGTGTAGCGGGTCCAAGTAGGGTAGCTAATGAATCTACTTTCACCGTTACGATTGGAACCGATTTAAACACAGTAGAAGCGGCTCATGTGAACATAACCTATCCCGCGGACCTAACAATAGATGCTACAAGAGCAGACCCGGGAAGACGCTTTGATTTAGTTGAGAGTCAAACAGGTGGAGACGCCACTACTGGCTGGGTGGACATAATATTTGCAAAAAGCGAAGGCTCTACAGGAAGTCCTACTTTTGCGGAAATGGACTTCACTGCCACACAGAAAGGTAATTACACCATAAATGTTTCGTCAATAATAAACGGAGCAGCAGATAGTGTAAAATCACTTACTGTTGAAGTAATCGCTTTGTCTGGAGATGTTAACGGGGATGGTAAAGTGAACTACCTGGATTTAGTAGGAGTTATAGAC
>MAXT01000389.1:0-3482 GCA_001751225.1 Desulfuromonadales bacterium C00003107
CGTAACCCCTCTACCGGTGAAAATCAATTCTACGGTGAATTTCTGCTCAACGCTCAGGGTGAAGACGTAGTAGCCGGGATTCGTACTCCGCAGCCCATTAACAAGGCCGGTGGCGACGGGTCTCTGCCCTCCCTAGAAGAGGTTATGCCCGACTGCTACCAGCAGCTGATGGATATTCAGCAGACCTTGGAAAAGCATTACCGGGATATGCAGGATATCGAGTTCACCATCGAGAAGAACAAACTCTATATGTTGCAGACCCGTGGCGGTAAACGCACTGCCATGGCGGCCATCAAGATCGCCGTGGACATGGTTGAGGAAGGCCTTATCGACAAAAAAGAGGCGGTGTTGCGAGTCGCTCCTGGGCAACTCGATCAGTTGCTGCACCCGTCCCTTGATCCCAAGGCGATCAGAGATGTTATTGCTACCGGTCTGCCAGCTTCGCCGGGGGCTGCCGGTGGTGAAATTATCTTCTCCGCTGAGGATGCCGAAGAGGCTAACAAACTCGGTCTGAAGGTAATTTTGGTGCGTATCGAGACTAGCCCCGAGGACATTCATGGCATGCACGCTGCCGAAGGGATTCTCACCGCTCGCGGCGGTATGACGTCTCATGCAGCGGTTGTTGCTCGCGGTATGGGCAAGTGCTGTGTTGCCGGCTGTGGCGGTATTAAGGTCGACTATGCGGCCCAGCAGTTTGTCACTAACAGCGGTGAAGTTTTCAAAAAAGGTGATGTGATCACCCTCGACGGTTCCACCGGTGAAGTCATGAAGGGTTCGGTGGCAACTGTGCAGCCGGAACTGACCGGTGATTTCGGTCAGCTCATGACCTGGGTCGACAGCTTCCGCCGCCTCAAGGTGCGCACCAACGCCGATACCCCTCAGGATGCCGCCGTGGCGCGTGGATTCGGTGCCGAAGGCATCGGTCTCTGCCGTACTGAGCACATGTTCTTTGAGCACGACCGCATCATGGCTGTGCGGGAAATGATTCTGTCTGAAGATGTCGAAGGTCGCAAACGGGCCCTGGCCAAGATTCTGCCCATGCAGAAAGGCGATTTTCTCGGCCTGTTCCGTGAGATGAAGGGGCTGCCGGTCACCATCCGTTTGCTTGACCCACCCCTGCATGAGTTCCTGCCCCACACCGACAAGGATATCGCCGAGTTGGCTGCGGTGATGCAGGTGCAGCCCCAGATCCTTAAGCAGAAGGTCGAATTCCTCCATGAGTTCAACCCGATGCTCGGCCATCGCGGCTGCCGTCTGGGCATGACCTTCCCCGAGATCTACGACATGCAGGTTCAGGCCATCATGGAAGCGACTTGCGAGTTGGTCAAGGACGAAGGTTACGAGATCGTACCGGAAATTATGATTCCGCTGGTGGGCCATGTGAACGAACTAAAAGTTCTGCGGGCCAATGCCATACGGGTTGTCGAAGAAGTGATCAGTCGCTACGGTATTCAGGTCGAATACTTGATCGGCACCATGATCGAGCTGCCCCGTGCTGCCTTGACCGCCGACGAAATCGCCGGCGAGGCCGAGTTCTTCTCCTTTGGTACCAACGATTTGACTCAGACCACCTTCGGTCTGTCCCGTGACGATGCCGGCAAGTTCCTGCCTTTTTACGTTAATCGCGAAGTGCTGGCTGACGATCCCTTTGTGGTACTCGATCAGGACGGGGTTGGTCAATTGATCAAGATCGGTTGCGAAAAGGGCCGTCAGGCCCGTCCGGGCATCAAGCTTGGCATCTGCGGTGAGCATGGCGGTGAGCCGAGCAGTGTCATCTTCTGTCACAACAACGGACTCGACTACGTTTCTTGTTCCCCCTATCGGGTGCCTATCGCCCGATTGGCCGCAGCCCACGCTGCTTTGCTGGAAGAATAGTTTTAAACAGCGCTACTTTCGATACCCAGGCCCCCGGGGATACCCGGGGGTTTTTCTGTCGCCGTTTCAGGGTGTCGCAGCAACACAACTCGCTGCCGCAGGAAATCATATCCTGTGGCTTTTCATTTGCACAAAGAGGAACTATGGTTAATACAGAGAAACAAGCCGGAGATCATGTCGATGCTCGTTGCACCCGCTGCAAGGAAATTACCAATCACACTATTATCGCCATGGTTGAAGAAAAACCGGCTCGGGTGCGTTGCAATACCTGCGGAGGTGACCACAACTATCGGCCGCCCAGGAAAGTAAAAGCCGCTAAAACAGCTGTCGCTAAGGGACCGAAGGCGCCCAGGCGCACTGCGGCAGATCGTAAGCGTGAAGCATTGCAGGAAGAATGGCAGGATGCGGCCGGTCAGGCCGACCCTGGTTTAGCAGTGGCCTACAATATGGAGCGCTCCTTTCGTCTGAACGATCTGGTCGATCATCCGGTATTCGGCGTCGGCGTGGTCAAGGAACTTTTCAAACCAAACAAAGTTGAGATACTGTTTGCCACCGGCACTAAGGCTTTGCGTTGTAAACTGTAATCGAGTCTGAAACATAAGGGGGGCGTTACCGCTTGCCGGAACTGACCCGTTTGGCCCGCCATCGGGCCAACCAGGCTCGACAGGAGAACGCTGTTCAGGGCTGATTTTGCCGACAATGGTGAGCTGGCTAGCGGATGTTGATGCTCAGCGTACCGAGCTGGGAGATTTCTGCTCGCAGACGATCGCCGCTGATTAGCCGGGCGACTCCGGCCGGGGTGCCGGTCAGCAGTATGTCGCCTTCTTCGAGGCTGAAGATGGCTGAAGCGGCGCTGATCAGTTTGGGGATGGAATGGATCATTTCGGCACTGTTGCCCTGCTGGCGAAGTTCATCGTTGACGTATAGAGAGATCTTTAGGTCCTGCGGATCCGTGATCTGTTCGGACGGGATGAAGTCGGATAGGGGGCAGCTGGTGTCGAAGCCCTTGGCCATGCTCCAGGGCAGTCCCTTGGCTTTGAGGTCCCCTTGCAGGTCTCGCAGGGTCAGCGATGCCGATACCGTAACCGGCCACGTGGCTCAGGGCCGTTTCCTGGGCAATGTTTTTGCCCCATTTGCCGATCAGCACAGCCAATTCTACTTCATGTTGGCAATCGTGACTGAAAGGCGGAATCACCGCCGTTTCACCCTGGCCGATAATGCTGCTGGCCGGTTTGAGAAAAAACACCGGCTGGGTAGGGGATTCATTGCCTAGCTCCGCAGCGTGGGCTCGGTAGTTGCGGGTGACGCAGAGTATCTTGCCGACCCGGTAGGTTTTTTCTGCTCCCGACAGTTGCACTCTGTGCACGACCAACCCCTTCGCAAAAAATATGCTATCAATTGCCAGCCTTGGGCAATGCCCAGTCGAATCGGATCGCTAGTAGTCGGACCAGAATGACTAGCCCGACGGCACTCAGAACGGCCATGCTGCGCGGTGCGGCAACATGATGCAAACCCACCAGCAGAAGCCCTCCCGCTAGACAAGCCGAAGCATAGACCTCCTTACGCAAAATCAGCGGCACCTGGTTGGCCAACATGTCGCGGATCAT
>MAXT01000389.1:3495-6937 GCA_001751225.1 Desulfuromonadales bacterium C00003107
TCAAACTGCAATGCCTTTTCGGTACCGATGATGACAAAGGTGCCGAGGCCGACGGCGTCGAAATAAAGCAGTGGGTGGCGTAGCCGGTCCATGTGGCGATGGAGAAAGAAGGTTGCCAGGGATACGCCGATGGCGATGTAGAGGTAGGTCTCATTCTGCAGGCAGAAGGGCGGGGTGTCGCCAAGCAGCAGGTCCCGCAGGGTGCCTCCACCGATAGCTGTGACCATTCCCAGGACCATGACGCCAAACAGGTCCATGTCGCGGCGGATGCCGGCCCAGGCGCCGGAAGCGGCGAAGGCAGCGGTGCCGATCAGATCTAGTGTATAAAGCAGGCTCAAGAAAACTCCCGTTGTGGCGGCCGTCGCGACAGGCTGAGAACGGACTGTTTTTCAGGCAGACATGTGATACCATAAAGCCAGGTTACGACTGACAATCGCAGCTATTTAGTTTCCATCCGGAAACGGCCCTTTTCCACAANNTGGCCCTCGCCCTTCGGGCAGCCAGAGGCTGTCCCATTCCGCTGTCCTGCGGAATGGTGCTGCGTAAACAGCTAGGTCTCCGCGCAATCGTTTGATTTCCTTGACCTTGCGAAAAATCGCTCGTTTCCCATATGGAAACTGATCCCAGACGAAAATTATTTATATCATGTCCGTCGAGGAGCTGTCATGTTTTTGCCTTACGGCGATACTCCCAATCCCCCAGGCGTTCCCTACATCAACAATCTGTTGATTGCGATCAATATCGGCGTATTTCTCTTTTTAACCTTGCCTCTTAGCTTTAGCCGTCCGGACCTCAACGATCCGCTACTGCTCGATTATCTGCAGGCCATGGGCGCTCGGGGCTATATCTCCGCCGAACAGGTTTTGCAGCGGGTTTCCGCGTACGACCTGGTGGTGTTTCGTTACGGCTTTCGGCCCGGTTCAGCGAGTCTGCTGACTCTCTTTAGTTCGATGTTTCTGCACGGCGGCTGGATGCACCTGATCGGCAATATGCTGTTTCTGTGGATTTTTGGCGATAACGTCGAACAGCGCCTCGGTTGGATTCGCTACCTGCTCGGCTATCTGGCAGCCGGTGCGACCGCCACTCTGTTTTTTGCCCTCTTTGTGCCCGGTTCGCAGATTCCCCTGGTCGGCGCCTCGGGCGCCATCTCCGGTGTGCTCGGCTGTTACTTCCTCTGGTTTCCTCGCAACCAGGTCAAAACCTTCGTCTTTCTCTTTCCCCTGTTGATGAACACCTTCTACCTGCCGGCCCGCTTGGTGCTCGGTTTCTATTTGGTACTCGATAACCTGATCCCCTTTTTGATCAATGGCGGCCGCGCTTCAGGGGTAGCCCACGGTGCCCATATCGGTGGGTTTTTGTTCGGTTTGGCCATGGCCTGGGGCTTCAACCGCTGGCAGGGAGTGCAGACGATTCGGAAGGGTGCTGTTGCCGATACTGAACCGCCTGCTCGCGGGACCTTCGCTGAGGGGCAGACGAAACAGGACCCGGTGTCGATCATTGTCGGGGCGTTGCAGGCTGGCCGTAACGATCAAGCCGCTCAGCTCTATCTGGCCCTCGACAATCCGGCTGAGCGTCTGGCTGTGGCACCGGAGGCGGTTCTGGCCATCGGCGATCATCTGCTGGCTCAGCAGCGTACTACCCAGGCCCTGGAGGTCTTCCGTCGCTTTGTTGCTGAACGCCCGGCCAGTGTGCAGATCGATCACGCTTATCTGGGGGCGGGCCAGGCCATGCTGCGCCAGCCACGAGGCCAGATCAGCGCCCGCCAGTACTTTCTTGCCGCCCTCGATACCGCTACGAGCACCGAAACTTCCCAAACAGCCCGGGATTATCTGCGGCGTCTGGATGCTGATAAAGCGGACTGAGAGAAACCTATCGTGAGCTATTTCCCCTACCATGAGCCCCTTTTTCGTCCGCCCAGCGAGGCCCATAGCCTGATTTTTCAGGCGACCATCGGGTGCTCCCATAATCGCTGTACCTTCTGCGGCATGTATAAGCACAAACGTTTTCAGGTGCGTCCGGTGGAAGAGATTCTGCGGGAGATTGACCTTGTCCCAACCGATCACCGAGCCAGCATTCGGCGCATTTTTCTGGCCGATGGCGATGCCTTGATCTATCCCCTTGACGGACTAACCAAGATCCTTCTCCTTTTGAGTGAGGCCTTTCCGCGCTTGACCAGGGTCTCCTGTTACGCCTCGCCGCAAAGCTTGGCTGGCAAGAGCGCGGCAGAACTGGCGCTATTACGAGCCCACAAACTGCGCCTGCTCTATTTCGGTCTCGAAAGCGGCGACCCGGTTACCCTGGCGGCGGTGAACAAAGGTCATACCGCCCAGGAAATGCTGGACCATTGTCGCAAGGCGCGCCAGGCCGGCTTGAAGCTGTCGGTGACGGCAATTCTCGGGCTGGCCGGGCGACTACGCAGCCTCCAGCATGCTCATGCGACAGCCCGCTGGGTGACCGAACTGTCCCCCGAATATTTTTCCCTGCTGACCCTCTTCAGTCGTCACAATGACGATTTTCTTCGCGGCATTGTTCCCCTCACCCAGGGAGAAACACTGGAGGAAATTCGCGAGATGCTCCTGCACCTGAGACCCGAGCGTACCATTCTGCGTTCTAATCACGCTTCCAACCTTTTGCCGTTGGCCGGTAGCTATCCTAAGGACCGCCAGCGGTTGATAGATCAAACGGATGCTGCTCTGCGCCACGCTCGCCAAAACCGTCCCTGGTACGACGCTATGCCTGGCTACGGCGAACATTTTTGATGTAACACGACTGACACGAGAGGGAATTGTCTGGGCGTCATGCAATCCCCGACTGCGCAAAAAGGCACCGAACTCTTCTTCAGAAAGCGATGCCGCTTCCAGAACGGAAGCCAGCTTCTCTTCAGCACTCCAGTCTTGTGGGCGTTTCATATTGGACAGCCTCTGCATGGATTCAGTAAAGGATGGCGGCTCGTCATTGACAACAACATCAAGCGTATCAGCTTCACTCACCCATCGGTAGAGCGAGCTACGGGATACCCCAATATCCTCTGCCAATGAGACCGGACTGGGTCCGTCAGGGTCGGTCATCTTCTGAATCATCAGAGCTCTGAACGCTTTGGAATACATACGCCTCCTCACTGCCCCCAATTCGTCTTGCTGTTTTGAGTTCAGTTAGAGGCGACAACTATCCTGACACAGGGGGAAGACGCCAAAAGCCCTCAATCTAGGATCGAGGGCTTTTCTGATATGTCAGGCTAATTCGGACAAAGGGGGGGGGAGAAGCAGCCGCAGCAGCGGTATGGTCAGGCGACCTGGATCAGACAAAGGGCGGCTCGTATATCTCCGCCGCTGATATCCGGACGGATTCGCAATTCGATGACTTTCACTCCATGGAGGTCGACCTGGTAGTCTTCAACCTCGCGGGTATTTTGTGGGGGATTGAAATTATATTGCTGGCGCAC
>MAXT01000389.1:6964-7978 GCA_001751225.1 Desulfuromonadales bacterium C00003107
TTCTTCCTGGAAGACCAGCCGAATCCGCCTGATCCGCTGGGATCGATCAAAGACAAATCGGACCACCTGCTCCCCGGCGTGCGCAGCCCGCCATCCCTCCTTGCTGCCAGGTCGGATTGCCGATTCGATGGGACATTCGGCATCCTCTGAACTGATTTCTGCCCGTGCCAGACGTTCCAGATTCAGCCACTGGTCATCTGCCGGCGAACACTTCTGGTCCTGCCCTATAATCCTCTTGCGCATGGCCGCCTCATCTCCCGGTTGCCAGTCAACACGTGCCGGGGGTACACCCAGAATTTCTCTCTCCCTAGCGCTAGCATAGGGGATGCCCCCTCCTTATCCATCATGGCAACTCGGTCCGTGGCCGCTTCCAGAATCCATTCAAATTAAGTGAACTTGAGGGCTTCTATTGTCTCCTTAGCATTCGACATCTCGAACCTCATTGCGTCGGCCGGCCAGCCTCACTGCTTGGCCAGCCAGCTCCAAGGCCGTAATTAAATATATCAAAGAACATGGGTTGTTCAATTCCGTTTCCGGGGGCCGAACTTTATGTCACGTACATCCTGCCTCCTGCATAGTTACCCGCCCCGCTGAGAGCGCGCCCTTCCCAGCAACAGAAACTCGGTGTCCCTCTCCAGTCGTAGAGGCAATTCGACAGGGTCCAAGCGAATTCGGAAGAAGATCTCTTCTAATCAGACCTAGTGAGTGAGCCATTTATTCTGCGTACAGTGGGCCTCATGCGAGGAGATCACCGGCGGAGAACAAAAGAACTACGGAAGACTATGCGGGTCACAGACATCCTACCCGCGCTTTTTATGAATTGCCGTTGTTGACCTTGAAAAGTCTAATTTGCCAGGGCTTGTAAGAATCGCTGAAACGGTGACTACCACCTTTTTCGCTCTCGGTTTGAGCTCCGCTACGGTGGGGGAAGTCATTAATATTTTTCGACAAGGAGCGCTCTGGGCTCGGGAAAAAGGGCTAGTAGGACGTTAGCTTCCCTGTGTTCTCCCAAAG
>MAXT01000390.1 GCA_001751225.1 Desulfuromonadales bacterium C00003107
CGTTCGAGCAGCGGCCTTGGCACCATCCCAACCGTCGAGTACCGATTGAGCTATCGCCGCCAAAGCTGCGGTCATGGCATCTCAGGCTCGGGCCGAGTTAGCAGCTCAAAAGTCTGACCAAGCCCCCGTCATGACAACGGAAGAAAGTTCAACACCTTCTTCTGCGAGTGAAGAAAACTCCGGGTCTCTGCTAAACCGATATATCTAACAAAGAAAATATTTTAAGCCAAACGCAAAAAAAAGCGCTGTTAAGCGCTCTTTTTTATTTTGTCCATTGGTAGTTCAAAAGCGATAGGTTTCCCGCAGATAGATAAGACTAGGCCGCCCCTTGTAGATGCCGAAGGTCGCTCGCCCCAGCGGATCGTCATCGTGGCTTCCATCGCCATCCCAGTCGAAGCGCAGCCAGTTAAGCAGGATCAGATTGGCCGTTACATCGACATAACCATCGTCGCCTGGTGGGCTGAAACTCAGGTTGGCATCGCCTGCCAGAAACGGATTGCTCAGCGAGGCGCTGGTGGTACCGCTGCCGTCAGCATTAGTAATAGGAATAGGAATATTACCTGCATCCGTAGTGCTGCCGTTGTTCAGACTCAATTGCGACAGGGGCAAGCTGGTGCAGCTATCGCCACCGTTAGGGATAAAGGCGGTGCCATTGTAATATTCGGCTCGCAGAGGCATGGGCAGATCCAGCAATTCAGAACCGTAGGCGTTGTTAAGCACCAGTCTTCCCCAACGCATCTGCTCGTCGACATCGAAGTCGATACCCTTGCCAGCTGTCGCCTCGCCGAAACGCACTGGATTGGTTGTAGCTGCAATACCGTCGCCATCAATGACATTAATTTCCAGGCTGATGTCGGCATCATAAGGCGCCGCCGGCACAATTCCCCGGTCCATGCTCAACCCTCCGCCACTGCTGAAAGTCAGAGTCCCCCAACCGGGGCTGTCTTCGAGTTCACGTACTGTCGGATCTCCAACGGGAAGCCGAGAACTATCGACACTGCCAGTGGCGGCACTGTAGCTTTTACCGCGCAGGGTGGCGGAAGACATTTTCCACCAGTCTCCGGTGTAGTTCAGCGTGGTATCGTCACCCCGGTTCTGGGCGGCGACGGTAATCACCGGGGCCGTAACATAATCAAAAGGTTGGCCAAGATAGGTAAAACCACCGATAGAACAAGCGGTTGTAAACTTCGGCGTGTTGAGGCTGAAACCAAAATGGTGGGGGGTGAAGCGACCCACGGGGTCGCTGCTGCCGATGACGTCGAGAGCACTGCCGAGGTAGTTGGCCACCTTGGCGCCGATGGTGACAGTACCGACTTCGCTATAACTGATGTCATCAACCTGCGCTACGCCTCTGCTATAATCGACAACTGTCAGCGGGCCGCCGGTCAGGGTACCCTGGGTACCGGGATCCGGTTTAAAGGGTTCCACGGCCGCTAGAGTGGTGTCGGCAGAGAAGTTTTCCGTTATCTTTACCGCTCCCAATTCGTCAGTGCACACCCCGGCCACCTTGACATAAAAATCGTCTCCGGCCGCCCAGTGAGGATCGCCGCTAAAGGTGTTGTTATCCAAAGGCGCGGTGCCGTCGACAGTGGCGACCACCCGTAGCCCGTCCGGCGCGACGACAAAACTGTCACTACCGGTCATAACCAAATCCTCTTCATCGCCGCTGCCGGCAAAATAAGCCGATAGATTTAATCGTCCGACATCGTTGTAGCGAAGCTTCAAGCTACTTTCGGCCTGGCCGTCAAAGACAATCTCGACGGCGGTACCGAGGGATGCCCCGCTGATCACACCGCCATTTACCTGCAGTGCTTGTGTGCCGCCGGCAGGCTGCTGGTAGTTGGACCAGAAATTTATCTGGCGGGGGGTATTGGCAAAGCTCTCATCGCCCACGCAGTGTTCGGCGGTGGCATCGGCCCGCACCGCGGCGATGGTGATATCCGCTGCGGTGGTACAAGCTCGATGGTCCGGCACATCAAACAGAAAGCCGGCTTCATAAAAGGTCATATCGCAGGACGAGCTACCGCTACCGTTGACACACTGAGGCGCATGATCAGCAACGGGATTACCGGTCACTGACAGAATTACGGAGTCCGGCGTGGTATGGCGCAAACGGAACGTTCCGCTGCCATCGGTGATGGTCTGTTCATCGCCACCAACCCAACCGGATGGCGACAGGGTAATAGTGACCGGATCGGTATAGACGCCATTGCAATCCTCATCGGTGCAGGCGCGAACCGTTACTGATTCCGCAGCGCAGGTCAGGGCCGAACCATCATGAATCAGCTCGAAATGATCTATTGTTGTTCCACAGAAAATATCGGCCCGCAAGCTGCCGTCCAAATTGCGCCCCTGGCTTTGCAATTGGTAGAGGGTGTCTATCTGCTGCTGATCGAGACCCTCATCAAAAACGATGAATTCATCCAGCGGCGCCCGAAAGCCCCGATCTCCGCCAGCTCGATCGTAGGAGGTCCCCAAATAGTGAAAGTTACCCTGGGCTTGTAAAGGAACCTGATCCCGGTAGAGGCCGTCAATGTACAGAGAGGATGTGCCTCCCTCACCAACCAGCACCAGATGATGCCACCCGTCGGCCAGGGTATTGAAACGGAACGTGCCGTTGGCCGTGGCGGCACCGGCATAGCCGCCCCAGCGGAATTCTTGACGATTGTCAATCCACAACAGATCGTTACCACCACCGGCCATAGCACCAAGCACATGATAACGTGACCCTTCGACAGTGGTGAAAGGTGTGCGAAACCAGGTGCCGACCGTCCAGTCGCCATTCATGGGCACGTCATTACCGGTGGTGAATGATTCGGTGGAGCGGTCCAGTTCCGCGGCGCGACCGACCATACCATTCGCTTCACTGCCCACTCCGCCCTGGGAAACAGCATCATGGCTTCCTTGAAAATCCTCAGCCAGAGCTCCGGCGGCGGAATAATTACATTCATCAAAGCGCCATTCCGCCAAGGGAGTAGGCAATGAGCAGGGATCGGCCTGATTCATCAGGTCGCCGACCTGAGCTGAGGACAATGCCTCGGAATAAACCCGGACCTCGTCGAGGGCGCCATAAAATCGCCGACTGGGCCAATCACCGCCACTACTCCAATCGGTACCGATAAAAAAATCCAAATTATTGGAAGGCAAACTTGCGCTATACGCACGGGTGGCCACCACGCGACCATCGAGATAAATCTGCATTTGCCCAGCAGCACGGGAATAGACAAAGGCAAGATGCTGCCAGACGCCTACCTGCACCAGACCAGCAGAGGTCGTAATGCTGCCCCCCCCCACCACCACATAATGGCCCCGTTGTTAAGAACATGGACTTCATAGTTGGTATCTTTAGAAAGAAAACTGTACAACCTGTCATGTCCGGGAACGCTTAGGCTGTCAGGACGCAACCAAGCCATGACGGTAAGCTCATCGGCAATATCGAAATCTGGGTGGTCTGGCACCACCAAATACCCGCCACCATCGGCCACAAATCCGTCGCAAACCTTGCCCCTGCCGTAACCAACCGTTTTCTGGTTGGTACCGTTATGACCGTTGCCGCTAACGTCGGCAACATCTCCCTCGAGGGGATAATAGGCAACAAGCTGCGCGGTGGGCGTCACAGTATAGTCAATCTCAACATTGTCGAAATAGACCCGGTCATTGTCGTTCATGTTAGGTGATCCCGCGAACCGAATGCGGGTACCTGCTGTGGCGTAAGCGGATATATCGTAGCTGGCCAAACGGTAGCTGGAATCGTCGTTCGGTCCGCTAAAACGATCCAATTCTGCCCAACTCCCGCCACCATCACCGGAGACTTCAACCGTCACGTAATCCGAAGAATTATCCAGGCTGCTGCGCCGGTAGCTAAAATTAAGGGTCGCCGCAGTGGCGTCGGCTAGATCGGCCCGGCGCTCAATTCCCCGGCGATGTTGTAACCTAAGCACATAGGAGGTGGAACCATCGACCATAACCCGGACCTGCCCCCCCGTCGCCCCGTCCTTCTCCCCGATCTCCTGCCAATCGTTGGTCCAATTCTGGCTGCCGTCGTTGTTGGCGTAAGAAATCTGATTAAATTCGTCCCGTACCGTTTCTGCACAGCCCACGCCTGGTATGGCCAGCAAACACCCCAACCCAAGCAATAGCCAGATGCCTCTGTTAATAAAAAATCCACAAAGGCGCTGTTTAACTGAACGGTATACTGTCATGGCACCGCTCCAGTAACTTTGGCCGTCAATTGACGGGAAATATAGCCCTGGTTCCCGTAAATTCCAAATTGGGCCAGAGACGTTACCCGATAGACATTGTAGCTCTGGCCACCCTCGGAAAAGGTCGTTTCGCTACAACCAACCGCAACGCTAAAAGCACCAACATCAAAGGTACCAGTGGTGCAACTGCCGCTGGCCAAATCCTGAAAAATTCCCCACTCCAGACCGCTGCGCGCAGCATGGTAAGCACGTACCCCCTGCAGGGCCATGACCGTGGTTTGGCTCTGTACGCCGGCAACCAATACCATATAACCGCCGATGGCAGACAGCACCACCAGAATAAAGATTGCGGTCACCAGAGACATGCCTCGCTCATCGCGCAATACTCGAAAGAGACTCATGGTGCATTCTCCACATGAATCTGATGCAGCAGAGTCACCATTTCGCCATCCTCATTGAGCTGCAGCCTCAGGGTCACCAAACCGGCGCGCTGAGAGGTGCCGGGTTGATAACTGAAATTGCAGGCGCTGACGTTGCTGGCCATGAGGGCTGAGGTGCCCCCGGAGTTGGCCGACTGGATTGCAGAAATACCGTAGCCGGAAAATCGGGTCAAGGTGTTGACCGCCAGATTGCAGACGTAACTGACCGACTCACCAACGATGAAAAAGCGTTGAAAGGGCGAAGAACGGGGGAACTGAAAGGATGGATCGAGGTTGACCAAATTGACAGCACTACCGGCCCCGACCCCGGTACGGTTGTCGTTGGCCTGATAGGCATTGCCGCTGGCGCCGGTTGCGCTGAGATTATAGACCACAATGCTCTGGCCAGCGATGGGAGCCGTGTCGAGATTGCCGAGCACCTCGAAATTTGCGTCGGCACGGGTAAAGTCAAGTGGGTTGCCAGGGTCGAGGGCGTCGTCCGAACTGTAAGCCCGGTAGCGGCCACCGTCGACGGTGGGCAACAGTTCCAGGCAGCTACCTCCGCAACCAATCCGCACACTGTTGGGCAAAGCTAGACGAACATCCCGCTGCATACGCCGCAAAGCGGTTTCCGCCCCATCCACCAGTCTGGCACGGCGCGACAGGTCGAGAAAACCCTGAATCGGCTGAACGATAAACATACCGCCGAGAGCCGCCATAATGCCGGACACCACCAGCACCACCACCATTTCCACCAGGGTGAAGCCGTAGGATCTTCTATGGGGTGAAAGTGTATACCGCATTGGACCTCAATGATAACTGCAGGTAAACAGGTTGAAAGCCGCAAACTCTTTTAAGTGCTAACCGCTTTCAATCTATTGGCCTGTTAAACGATTTTTAGTAGTTGGTCCGAAAACCGCTCAAACGCATATTGAAACCGACCGGATGGCTGACAGTGACTGTAATCTGCAGACTGTTGGCAGCACCGATACCGTTAAGGGGGGTGCCGACCACAGTCACATTAACGGTGTAATTCTCAAGGCCGCCGATGAGCTTGTCTGCCTGATCCCGCGCACCGATATCTACCAAGTTATTGTAGTCATCGATATCGTCAAACTGCACTCGACCGATCTCGGCATCGACCCCATCTGGATCGGCAAAAGGTTTCAGAAGAATCTCTTCCATATACGATTCGGCGATGGCCACCGCCTGATGTTGCAGCATGGGATCGGCGCTGTGACCCACAGTGTAGTTGATGGCCATCAGAACCCCACCGAGGGCGACACTCACCACCACGATAGAAATGACCAGTTCGATCAGGGTAAAACCCTGGTTTTCATATAAACGAACAAATATCATGGCATACTCACGTAGCCGCTTTCGCCGATGATGGTGAAGAAACGACCATCGACGGTCACCATTACCCCACCGGGAGTAGCCCGACCGAGGGCATCGAAAATCACAGGGGTCAAAGGTGAAACTGAAAGGGTGGTGCCAGATGGTGCCGAATCGGCAAAGGCGTCACTGCCCGTTGGCTGCAGCACAGCCCGATTGAATTCACTGATGTTGTCGCAGGCTTCCCGTTGTTGCAGGGCATAGTTACCATCGGCAACGGTCAACTGCACATCGCAACCGCTGGCCACTGCAAGCTTCTGGCCGTAGCGGGCCGCTGCCGCCACCTCATCGTAAAAGCCGCGGCTATTAAAATCGGTGGCGTTAAAAAAACGCGGCAGAGCCACGGCCGACAGGATGCCCAGCAGCAGAATGACCGTCACCAGCTCGACCAGGGTGAACCCCCTTAAATCTCTACCAGACGTCAAAATGATTCTTTCATATGGTGATACAGGTAAGGGACCCCGGCTTGCTAGGGTCCCTTACCTGTATCAGAGAAAGTCTTATGGCCAGCTCTTGGTGAGTACCGCTTTTTCCGTAGCGGTCTCAGCAGTAGTCACCGTAATGGTATAGGCTGTGCCATTAATCGTCGAAGCAATAGTGGCTAGGGAGGCGGCCCAATCGCCAGGGATTCCATCAAATGCATTCATAAGACAAGTCCCGTTATCAACCTCTCCAGTAGCGCAGGTCGTTGCATCATAAGTCGGGCGGTCGGCGGCAGCCTTTCCGACCAGTTTGGCAGCATGGTTCAGAGCAGCAGCAGCCTGTGCCGCGCCAAAGACACCATCGGCCTGGGCTACAGCCGCTTCAGTCCGCATATCGATAAATTTCGGAATAGCCACGGCGGACAGGATGCCCAGGATAACAATCACCACCACCAGTTCAATCAGAGTAAAACCTTTTTGATTCTGCATTACCGTTCTCCTTCTTTTGCTCTGTTAAAGGCTGACTTGGTACGTGAGACAGATTGACAAGACCTGCTCAACACTTACAAAACGTTTAGTGAAAACATATTTCACCAAATCTGAAACAACAAATCATCACAAACAAGCTTAATTATTATTTTTAACGACTTCCAAGATCAATTGTTTCTTAGGTGGCAATCCCCTCAAATAAAATTGCCTTGACCGGTCATCGCCAAACGCGGAATTAGCTCGACGATACTTTTGCGTTCGATAGATTAACAATCTCTGGACCTTGTCAAAATACCATTGTCCATCGGCCTGCACCGCCGGGTCAGAGGCATCCAAAATCCCCAGATAATTTGACGGCAACTGATCCATAAGCTGCATGGGATTATCTCCCTCAGAGATTGCCTCTGTTGGATTATTAACGAATGAATCAAGCATCACTGCTGCTTTCAAGGAGTTAACCACTCCCTCAAAAGACAGCCGCTCTGCCTCAGCCTGCAACTGTTCGACCTTCTGCAGCAACACCCCCATTAGTAGCATCACGACAGAAACCAGCAACGCCCATTCAAAGACTCGCAACACCCAGCGCCGGTGGTGACTAGCCGTTTTTGGCTTCATCACCGGCTAACCTCCACCCCGTGTAACAGATGACAAATCCCACATGGGCAAAAAGACCCCAAGGGCCAGCACCAGCACCATGGCACCGATGACCACGATCAGGATCGGCTCAATGGTGCTGGCCAGACGGCTGACGTCGTACTCAACTTCGCGCTCGTAGAACTCCGCCACTTCAACAAGCATGTTATCAACGGAGCCGGTCTCCTCGCCAACGGACAGCATCTGTAACACCAAGGGGGTAAACATCTCACTAGCGGCAGCACTGCGGGTCAGGGTTTCGCCGCGCTCGACGCTGTGGCGCAACCGGCCCAATCGTTGCTCTATAAAGGCGTTGCCCACCGCTTGGGCTGTAAAAGCCAGTGATTGAATCAGCGGCACCCCCGAGCTGTAGCCCATGGCAAAGCCACGGCAAAAACGAATCAAGGTAGCTCGATGCAAGATACTGCCGATGACCGGTATACGCAATTTAAAGCGGTCCCAGACCAAGCGCCCCGACTCAGTAGCGAGATAAGCCCGCCAAGCAAACAGGGCCGCTACCCCACCGAGGAGTATCGCCCACCACCAGTTAACGGCAAAGTTGCTGATGCCGAGAATAATCCGGGTCGGCAACGGTAAGGAGGCACCTGCCCCCCGGTAGAGATTTTCAAAGGCCGGGATCACGAACAGAGTAATAACAGCCATGGCAATGGAGATAGCGACCACGACAAAAGTCGGATAACGCATGGCCGCGCGAATCTGGTCGGCGGTCTGCTTCTCCCGAATCAGATAACGGGAGATTTGGAAAAAGGCCTCTTCGAGCCGGCCGGAGCCTTCTCCGACCTGCACCATACTCGCCAGCAAAGGTGGAAAGACCTTGGGGTGGCGCCGCAAAGACCCTGACAAATCTCGGCCACTTTCCAGATCATCGGCAACCGCCTGCAGAGTCGAAGCCATGGCGGGCTTGCGAATCATCTCGGACAGACCGCGCAGTGCCCTGAGCATCGGCACCCCGGACTTGATCAGGGTGTACATCTGCCGACAGAAAAGGATCAGGTCTTCGATATCCACCCGCCCCTGGCGGGCGGCTACCAGGCGTGCGGAAATCTGCTCAAAGGCTGAAACACCGGCCTTGAGTTCGTTGATCGCCACCGGAGTCGCTCCATTCGCCAGCAACTGATCGGCGGCACCGGCAGCCGAAACGGCTTCCAGGCGACCCTCCAATAGCTGGCCGGAGAGGCTACGAGCTTTGTACGAAAACTGCGCCATTGTCGTTTATTTCGTCACCGGGAAGCGGGGTTGTCATTAAATTATGGTCCACACCTTCATCGACCTGGCCAGCGACTCGCAATACCTCTTCCATGCTGGTAATACCGTTACGGGCATACTCAAAGGCAGCCAGAGTCAGTGGTTTAAAACCGGGCTGGCGGCGAGCCTGTTCGGCAAAACCGGCAGCATCACCGCGACGCAAGGTGTCCGCCAACAGGGTATCGATTTCAAGAAGCTCGAACACGCCAACGCGACCATGGTAGCCACTGTTGTGACATTGGTGGCAACCGGAACCCCGCTTGAAGGCCAATTGTGCGGCTCCTGGCTCAATGGCTTTCTCCAGCCAGTTACGTAGCGACTCGTCGAGGGGATCGTCTTCGATGCAATTTTCACAAATACGGCGCACCAGCCTCTGGGCAAGGATGGCTTGCAGAGCACTACCCACCACGAAGCCCTCGGCCCCCATATCGAGCAGGCGCAAGGCGGTGCTGACCGCATCGTTTGTGTGCAGAGTTGACAGCACCAGGTGCCCGGTCATAGCGGCCCGTAAGCCAATTTCGGCGGTTTCCTGATCGCGCATCTCGCCCACCATGACCACGTCGGGATCTTGACGCAAAGCGGCACGAAGCACTCGCGAAAATGAAAGGCCGATCTTTTCGTGGATCTGAACCTGATTAATGCGCGGCAGACGGTATTCGACAGGATCCTCGACAGTGATGATCTTTTTTTCGCTGCGATTCAATTCGTTTAGCGCACCATACAGAGTGGTGGTCTTGCCACTACCGGTAGGACCGGTGACCAGCAGCAGGCCATGAGGTCGCCGGATGAAGGAACGAAATTGTTTAAGAATCTTCTCGGGCATGCCGACCTGCTCCATGCTGAGCAGCCCGCCGGATTGATCGAGCAAGCGCATGACCACCGATTCGCCGTACTGCAGGGGCATGGTGGAAAGCCGCACATCGATAGAACGGCCACGAACCTTGATGTTAAAGCGACCGTCTTGGGGCAGGCGGCGTTCGGAGATGTCGAGGCCGCTCATCAGTTTGAGACGAGATACCAGAGCGCTGGCGATGCGCTTTTCCTTCATCACCTGCTCATGGAGCATACCGTCAATACGCTGACGAAGACGTAACACCGTTTCGTCCGGCTCAATATGGATATCCGAAGCACCGACCTGAACCGCATCCTCAAACAGAGAACGGAGCAGTCGCACCACCGGTGCATCCTCCAGCTCGGCATTGGATAGCAGGTTTTCAAGGTCAAAGGCGCCATCGGCTAATTCTTCGTCGAGTTCACCGGCCAGGTTGATAATCTCGTCGGTACGCCGGTAGACCGTATCGATGGTCGCCATCAGGTCGGCTTCCCGCACTACCGCCTGCTGAATCGGCCGTTTAAGCTGATTACGCAGTTCGTCAAAGGAATAAATATCGGTGGGATCGGCCATGCCGACCAGCAAGCCGTTCTCTTTCTCCTCCAAAACCAGGGCGCGATAGCGCCGGGCCAGGATTTCCGGCAGCAGCTGAACCGCTTCGGGACTATATTGATAATGCTTGAGATCGACAAAGGGGATTTTGAGCTGCTGGGCTAGAAATTTCAGAAATCCATTCTCGGTGACATAACCGAGCTCAACCAGTGTGCTGCCGAGCTTGGCCCCCAGTTTTTTCTGAGTAGCTAGTGCGGTCTGCAACTGATCGTCGCTGATGATCCCGTGTCCCACCAGCAAATCGCCGATACGGATCTTTTTAGGTATTGCCATATGACTACATCCTATAGTGCGGCCCCTGATCAGGGCTGCAATACGGCCAATCTCTGCCGTACGTAGTTGTTTAGTGCAGGGCTCAGACCTCGACCTGCCAGGGCAGCTCGATAGGCAACGATCGCCTCGTCCAATCCCCCAGCATGTTCGCGAGCGATGCCCAGCCCCATCTGCCAGAGACCGTTATCCGGTTGGCTTGTGAGCAGTGCCTGATACTCCTGGCCAGCTTCCTGGTATTGGCCAAGGCGTTGATAAATCGCCGCTAGTAAAGCGTGCAATTGCGGAGCTTCCAGCGATGATTGTGGCGGACCTTGAAGGAGCAGATCACGGGCAACATCCAACTTATCCTGGGTCATCAACAACTCAGCATAACGTAAGCGCATAGGCAGCTGGGTCGGGTCAAGGCGCAAACCTTCAGCCATGATCACACCAGCCTCTGACTGTCGTTGCTGCCGTAGTAATTCACTAACCAAAGTCTGACGAGCCGCCAGGTGCGCCGGATGCTGATCCAGCGCTTGCATCAGCGCCACTGTTCCCTCTTGATTGCGCCCTGCCGCTAGGGCCATCTGCCCCCGCCGATAAGCCTGTTCTGCCAAAGTCTTTGCGGATAACTTGTCAGTGTTGTATACCAGCGTTCCAGATGGCTCTGTTGGAGCGATTTCCTGAGAGACCTGCATCCTCGCATTGTGGTCTTCGGTCACCTGATTGGCAGTGGCTTGGGATTTATCCGCAACGGCCAAAGCTCCAGTGGCAGCAGGCTGATCTTTTTGTTGATTCAACGTCTCTGCCGGGACTTCCGGATAAAGATCAAGCAGCAGCCGATAGCCGGTTCCAGCCACCTGCATGGTAGCGGAAAAATCCCGAATGGTTATAGTCGGCTCAAGGATTAAGCTGACAGCCAGACCTGTATCATTTTGCCTGGTTTGCACACCGGCCAGCCAACGCCGCCGAACAACCGGCGGTAATTCCACAGCCTGTCTCACTCCAACCAGGTCGAGATGGAAGCTGCGGCGGTCATTGGCCAGGGTAAAATGATAAACCGGCGGTCTATCGAAATCGGCCTCGAAGTGAATGAACGAACCAATCTCCCGCAGGCGGATGGCATTTAAGGAAACAGTAGTCGACAAAAAGGAACCAGTGCCGTTCTGTAATGTGGCCGGAACCGGCGCCTCTACGGACTCATTGTCTGGCAATGCTTCCGCCAACATTTTAATACCCAGAGCTGGATTCCCCGTCGTTTCTGGAGCAAAACACCAAAAGATAAGCCCCGCCAGAAGCAGTGCAGATAAAGCGCCTCCAATCAACAATGGTATGCGTCGCCAGCTTGGCGACTTGACCCTTAGCACTGGCACCGACTTCCCTGAGGGTCCCCCCTGTTGGCGTGCTTCTAGGTCCTTCAACATCTGATTGATCAGACTCATGGTGACGGTTTCCTGTCACTTGGCGCAGCACCAAGATATTAATGAAAGATTCGTGCCAGCCTAGAAAAAACGCCCCAAACCCATAAATCCAACGGAGCTCACATCATCAGTATCCCGAGCCGCGGCCAGCACCTGGGAGCGGCCAACCTGTTTGGCACCCCGGCCATAGGTCGCCAGAAGCGCCTTATGCCCGAGCACATTAATGATACGGGGAATGCCGCGACTGCACCGATGGAGTTTTTTCAAAGCAAAACGGCTGAACAAAGGTTTTTGACAGCCGGCGGTCTTCAACCGATGCGAAACATAGCCGCAGGTACCGTTCAGATCAAAGGGAGAGAGTCTATAACTGAACGCCAATCGCTGTCGCAGTTGGCGCAAGCCTCGGCCAGCTAGACGTTCGTCAAGTTCCGGTTGGCCAAACAACACGATTTGCAGCAACTTGCGTTTGCTGGTCTCAACATTACTCAGCAACCGTACCGCCTCCAGACCAGCATCCGGCATGGACTGAGCCTCATCAATACAGAGCACCACGCGGCGGCCGCTGTCAGCGACACGCAACAGGTGGGCTACGATTCGGTTGAGCAGCCCGTGAAGGTCGTCCCAGTGCATCTCGGCCAAACCAAGTTCGGCTGCCACCGCGCGATAGAGACCCAACGGATCAAGTAGTGGGTTGGGCAGGTAGGCCGTTACGTAGTGACTGTCCAGGGCATCGAGCAGAGTGCGACAGAGCAGAGTCTTGCCGGTGCCGACCTCACCAGTAATCTTGACAAAGCCTTCACCACCCTGCAGCGCCACCAACAGCACATTGAGGGCCTCCTGATGCTCGGCATAACGGAAAAAATAACCGGGATCGGGAGTCAGGGAAAAGGGCAGTTCGGATAGTCCGAAATGCTCAAGGTACATCTGCCCTCCGCGAGGAATTCATTGATTGCCCTACTGTACCGGGCGGGCAAAAAGGCCACCGCGCCACTCTTTGTTTAACCGACTGCCAAGCTGTTCAAAACTGTCAGAAGACTCTTGCAAGGCCGTTTCCCACGTACCGTCATCGACCACCATCGGCCGCAGCAGAATGACCAGTTCGCTTTTACGAGTGCCCACTTGGCTATGGCGGAACAACGAGCCGACACCCGGCAATTGGCCAAGCAGCGGAATCCCGGCACTCTTTTTAGTCGACAAGTTCTTCATCAAACCACCAATCACAACCACTTGGCCGCTTTGGGCGCTGACGATGCTATCCGACTCCCGAACGGTACTAAAGGCCAGGGGCAGGGTCTGCACCTGACCGGATACGGTGATGGTCTTCTGCTGATCGGTCACCTGGCTTATGGTCGGGTGAACATGCAGGGTCACCCGGCCGCCGGCATCGATCTGCGGCGTCACATCAAGAGCAATGCCAGAAAAGAACGGAGTCAGGGTGATATCGGGGCTGGTGGTGGTGGCGGTACCGGTCACTGTAGTACTGGAAATATCGGTGACAAAGAATTCGTCGGAACCGACCTTGATCACTGCTTTCTGGTTGTTGACGGTGGCGATCCGCGGGCTGGAAAGGACCTGTACGTCGCCCTGCGTTTCGAGCAGTTCGATAAATGCGGCAAAGTTGTTGAAGCTCAAGGCAGCACTAAAGACCCCGCCGAAAGCCGAGGCGGTGCTACCTTCAACCATTTTAGTCGGATTAAGAGGGCTGAGGATACCGCTATTTCCAGCAGTATCGGAAACGCCGGCATCGCCGAAGATGGTACCGCCGCCGGTCTGGCTCAAAACCACGTCGCCACCAACGAAAAGCGCCCAGTTAATACCACTCTGGAAGCCATCGCTGAGTTCGACCTCTAGAATCTTGGCCTCGAGGGTGACCTGCCTCTGCAGATTACCCTGAATTGCGGTGAGATAATCGGCGACCTGACGCAACTCGGGAGGCAGCGCCCGCACCACAACTACACTGGCTTGGGGCTGAATAATCACCCGGCGGCCCTCCTCCTGACCGACCATGGTCCGCAGCGCCGTCGCTAGTTCCGTCCAAAAGTCGTTGACAGACTCGGTACCGACCTGGCTGCCGGAGACAACTGAGCGATCTCTGTTATCGCGATTGTTCGACCCTGAATTATCGTCATCATCCCCATCGTAGTCGGAAACCTGACCAGAACTGACCCGAGTTTGCGATGAACCTTTCCGCACCAGGTTGAGATAATTGACATGAAACAACTGGGTCTGCAGCTCGCCGCGCATGACCTGGAACCCTGTCGAGGTCTGGCGATAATAGTAACCGTAGACATCCCGTAGCACTTCCATGACCTCTGGGATGGTGACATTCTTCAACGTAAGACTGATTTGACCCTCTATCCCAGGCTGCACGACCATGTTATAGGGGGTGCCGGTGACCAGTCCCATGAAAAACTCACGGGCCGGAATCTTTTGTGCCGCGACATCAAAACGGGGCTCTTGAACTACTGTAGGAACCAACGCGGCCTCGGTCTCCAACTTCGGCAACAAAGCCTGAGCGACTTCGGGAGGAAGTTCAGGAGGCACGGAAGTTACTGTCGGCTGCTCCAAATGTTGTTCAAAGTCGCTGAGGGGCTGGGTGACCCGGGGTGGCTGCGCACATGCAGCGAGAAATATAAGGACCAGCAATAACCCGCTTCGCCATAAGCTGCCATAAAGATGGTGCATCATAAACAACGTATCTCCCTGCTCAAATCAGGTGAGCAATTCATATCACTTTTTTTCGGCCACGGCGCTGACCGTAGGGCGCACCGGTAACAAGTCCAGCATAATTTCTCGGTTGCCCCGTCGCAAGCGAACCTGGCCCGGCTCAATAGTCAACACCTTGGCACCACTGACCTGGTCCCCTACTGACAAGGGCCGACCGTTGATCACCGCCACCCGACGCTGCGGAGCAATCAAAATGGAACCCAGCTGCCAGCTATCTGCCACGACAGGACCGGAGGCCGCTGGCGCTAAAAATCGCTGCGGAGGTCGAGTCGGGTCAGGCAAAGAAGCCGCACTGGCTCTACTCGCAGGCAGCACAAGCAGCCCTCCTATCAATAAAACCATTATCTGCCGTCTAAACACCGATCCAGCCCTCCTTAAGGCTCAGGGTATAGACCGTCACGGTTATTTTCGCTAAGGGATACTCCCCGACGGACAGGGCCAGATCCTGCCAATAGACTTTGCGCGGCAACTGTTCCAACGATTGCAAATAAGCCAAAACCTCTAGATAGCTGCCGGACAGCTCGATGCGCAGTGGGTGACGGTACAGATTGCGCTGTTGCATCGTTTCGGTTTGCGAATCGCCGGTCGTTGGTTCCAGCAGCGGTTCACTGGGCAGGTTTTCCAGTCGGGTCAGGCTGAGCTGACGACGGCGTTTGAGCATTTCCTCCAGCATCGTTACCATCTGCTGTGGGCTGATAAGCTCCCCGGTCAATGTTGCCAAGCGCTCATCGAGGCGGCTGACCTCCTCCTCCAACAGCACCTTCTGTTGACGATTTTCTGCATCGGGATCCTGCGCGGCCCCAGCGACAATAGCCACCGCCTGTTGATCGAGGGCGGCAACCGTCGCAATCATTGGACCGACTTGCGCTTCCAGTGCCTGCTTGCGCATGGCCAGCGGCTCGATCAGCAGCAGATACCAGAGCATCGTCAACACCGCCAGCAATGAAAGGGCAAGCAATAGCCGCTCACGGGGAGCACGAGCATCAATCCAACGACAGGTCTCGTTCAAATGGCTCCGCAAAGGAATCATTGGGCTTCCTCCACTGTGCTACGTAAAACGAAATCGACAGCCTCTTTCCTATCTTCGGAACGGCTCATTACCAGACTGGCAAATTCAAGTCCTGCAAAAGAGGGCTGCCGGCTCAAGCGCTTCACATAACGTGGCACCAGTTCCGCACGCAGGGCACTTCCTTGCAGCACCAGAGAATGGCCCCCGTCAGCGAGAACGACATCCCGCAGCCAGACTCCGGCCAGATCCTCCCGAGCCAGACCTTGTAAATGCTCAGAAAATCCGGGAAACTCATCAGGAGAGTGGTCCACCAGCAAGGTCAACAACGGCAGTCGAGCGGCCTTTTCGGCCCTCAACTGAGTCACCTGACGGGCCAAGGTCTCACTATACGCCTTGACTGGATAGCTTTGCTGCAGATCTACAATCCGTTGCTGAGCCGCCTGCTCTTGAGCAGTCAGATCAGCCAAATGGCCGGTCGTACGCCACAGCTGCCAACGAGCCACGCCATATCCCAGCAACAGAAGCCCAACGCCAACGGTCACCGCGAGCAGCAGGCGACGGGCAGCAAAAGGCGACGTCCTAATAAAGACTGCCGACTGATAAAGGTTTATCTGCTGAGTCATGAACTCACCATTTCTGTCCGAAGGGCCGCACCGATGGCCAACAGACACTGTTCCGGTCGGTCGGGAAGTATTTGACAATCGAACAGTTCGGCGATTTCCAACGGTTGCACCGCTATCCCCAGAGCATTTCCCAGATTGACAATCAATTCAGCCGAATCAAAACCAAGCGGTGCCAACGTCAGGGAACCGATAGCTGGTTGAGAGAAATTGCTCTCAAAAAAATCGAGAGAACGCTGCACCTCCAGAGCCGCCGAATCGACCATGTCCTGCCAATAAGGAGCGCCGGGGCGCAAGGCCTCCGCGCCGATATTGATGTTGCGGGCCAGGCACAACTTTCCATCACGGCAAATAATAATCTGCCCGGAATCCGAACCGAAATAAAGCAGCGCCACACCCCTGTCGGCATTGGGCAAAAAGTTACCAATGTTACGCAGAACCAACTCAGGAATATCAATGGCCTGCAGTTTAAGTTTGGTATCTTTTAGCAGAGCGACCTTTTGCCGAAGAAGGTTCTGCCGAGCCACCACCACATAAGCTGTGCGAGCCCCTTCGCGCCGAGTATCTCGCGGCACTTGAAAAACATCAACCACAGCCTCTTCAAGGGGAAAGTCGATCAGATCTCGGATTTGCCAGCGAACCGCGTCACGCAACTCGTTATCTGGAACTTCGGGCGGAGCGACCTGCAACATCTGATATTCATCGACGGCCAGGGAAAAGACGGCTCGTCCGGCTGCCAGACCAACCTTTTTCAACCAACCCTGCAGCAAAGCGGCCTGCTCGCCAACACCACCCGACAAAAAGTCGCAAGCAATAAGTTGCGGTGTGGCATCCCCCCGAAGCAAGACATGGGCTACGGCCATACCGTCCGGTTCTTGACACACACCGACAATGCCCCGCGAAAAAGATAGTTTATGAGAAAAGAACTTCATGCTACTGACGGCCTCGCTTGCCCTGAAGTAAAATTGGACGAACCGAAGAAATGACGCTCGATGACCTGAAAAGAATAAGCCTATAAATGAGTGCCACTTTATGATGTGCCGTACTTTTAATCAAGGGAAAATCAAGCATAACCCCTTATAGAGTCAAGCCTTTATGCACATTCGTCAAAAACCTGACCAACGCACAGCAAAAACTTCGCTATTCAGCCAAAAGTTATGAGGTGCTGTCGTCCGCTACCTAGCGGCCGATATTTTCATATCATATCTCATCCACCTATAATGGCCTGCTGCGATCAAAGATCACTAGCCATCGCGTCCGTTTCCTGCTACCGTGCAAAGGCTTTTTGGCATGGACGTTGCTATTCCTTTGGAAAGTAAATTAATTCGTCCTGCCATCCAATAGAGAGATAAAGATAGACCCATGCGAAAACCAGTTTCACAAAACTCCAATCCCAACAGCCCGACCCTCACCCGCCGCACATTGCTCAAGGTGGGCCTAACCTGTATGGCCGGCATGGCCTTGCCGCTTCCCAGCTATGCTCAACTAACCGGACCCGTTGACAGGGAACGAAGCCTTTCCCTCTTCAACACCCATACCGGTGAAAGCTTGCAGTCAGTGGTTTACTGGACCGATGGAGACTATCTTCCCGAGGCTCTTACCGAGATCAACTTCTTGCTACGGGACCACCGAACCGACCAGATTAAGCCCATGGACCCAAAGCTATTCGACCTCCTCCACACCCTCAGCAACAAGCTGGACAATCGCAAACCATTCCAGATCATTTCCGGCTACCGCTCTCCAGAAAGCAATCGGAAACTACGCCAAGCAAACAGCGGAGTTGCAAAAAAGAGCTTTCATTTGGCCGGACAGGCTGCCGATATTCGTCTCCCAAACCGCAACCTGGCACAGCTGAGGCGAGCGGCCCTGAACTTACGAGCCGGCGGCGTAGGCTACTACCCCCAGTCGGGCTTCATTCATGTGGACACCGGGCCGCGGCGCAGCTGGTAACCTAGCCCGCCGAGCCTTAAGCCTTAAAAAGAGAAAGGCCGCCCCATGTTTGGGGCGGCCTTTCTCTTTTTAAGGTTATATATCTAAGCTGCCCTTATCGAGCGCCCTTCTTTAATTCAATCAAAATTTGCTTGGCAACCGCCTTAAGGGTTTCAAAAACGCCCTCTCCGGTCAGAGCGCAGGCCTTAAATTCGGGAACCCCGCCCGGATTTAGAAAACCCTGCAGTTCATCCATTGGAGACAGGTTGGGCAAGTCAACCTTATTGTACTGAACCACAAAGGGCAGTTTCTCTAGTTGGTACCCATGTTCCTCAAGGTTGTCCTTAAGGTTCTCCATGCTTTCAATATTGGCATCAAGTCGCTCTTCCTGACAGTCAGCGACAAACACCACACCATCGACCCCCTTGAGAATCAACTTTCGCGAAGCGTCGTAAAAAACCTGCCCGGGAACGGTATAGAGGTGAAACCGGGTCTTGAAGCCACGGATATCGCCCAGAGCCAAGGGCAGGAAATCGAAGAACAGAGTCCGCTCCGTCTCGGTAGCCAATGAGATCATCTTACCTCGGGCGTCCGGTGCGGTACGATTGTAAATGGTCTGCAGATTGGTGGTCTTGCCACATAGGCCCGGCCCATAATAGACAATTTTGCAATTAATTTCGCGGGAGGCATAGTTGATGAAGGACATGAGGCTACCCGTCAGCTGAAAAGATTATCGATATCGTCGTCGCTAATTTCGGCGAAAGGATTCTGCGGGCCGCTGCGAGAACCGATGGATGCCGATTTGCGGGTGAGCTCACCAAAAACATTTCCCAGCGCATCACTGGCCTTCTTGACCCGCAGCCGAACCAAACCAAGAGAACTGCGATGATCGAAAATGACCACCAGAATAACCCGGCCGGCAATAATGGAGATATGGATATTGTCCTTCTCACCCTCATGGAAAAGGATAGAAAACTCCTTTTCCCCAATGAGTTTGGCCAAACCGCCGGTGGCAGCGATATTGCCTGCCGTCAGCGAAGCGAGACTAGTCGTATCG
>MAXT01000391.1 GCA_001751225.1 Desulfuromonadales bacterium C00003107
TATTTATTGTTAATATGCGCTAAAGATGTAAAGGGGCAAAAGAGGGGAAGGGAGATGATGATAAATAAAATAAGAAATGGGACTATTTATATAGCCCATTATATTATTAATGTGCTAATAACCGCTAAAGATGTAAAGGGCAAAGGGGGAGGAAGATGGTGACAAATAAAATAAAAAAAGAGCTGTTTACTCTTGTAGGTGTATTGGCAATAGTAGCGTGCATAACGGTATCTGCACATGCGTATCCAACGCCTCGTGTTATTTCCGATTCGGTTGCCTTCAGCACTGATGCACCTGTTCTCAATTCAGATAGACTGATAACAAACTCGGACACGAGCGAAGTATTCACTGTCAAATCGAGCGCGAATCTCAGCAATTGTTTTAACTATTACAGGCCTGCTAACGGCAATGCAATACCGGCTACAGTCAAATATGGGAATGTACGTACGATTGAAACCAATAAGAGCTATATTCCTGTTGACAGGAGTGCTATCAGGGGGATATATGCAGGCGTAGGAACAAACACTCCAGCAGAAATACTCCTTAAATCGAGGCGGTTTGTGCCTGAGCCGGGAATAGACCTTATCTTTGTGTCTAAATTACCGGCAATGGCAGAAACAGAGGGTGAGAGAACGCATGTCTTAATACAATTCCACAGCATACCCAATACAACCGAAAGAGCAGTACTCAATGAAAATTTTAATGTTGCATTGCAGACATATATACCAAATAACGCATGGTTTGCTGATATTCCACGTGATTCCACATTTGATATAATCAAACAGCCAAATGTAAAGTGGATCGGAAAAATATTACCCGATGACAAGATTTCTCCACACATAAAAGATTATGGTGTCGGTTCTTGGGCTGTCAACCAGGACGGAACTGTAAACTTGTTGGTTACGTTCTTTGAAGACGTTTCGACTGACGACGCGAAACAGGTGATAGAAAAGTATGGAAGTGTTGTCACGGAACCAAGCCCGTGGGGCGGCAATGTGTGGACCGTCACGATACCTGAAGATACTATTTCAAGTCTTGCAAGCGAAGACCCTGTAGAATGGATAGAGTCCGTGCCTCCACCAAGAACAATCAACAACGTTGCGAATACTGAGTGAGAGGTAGACACGCATTTATTGACCACGACAAATAACATCAAAAATGGGTAACACGAGAAACAGAATAGTAGTATCAGTTGGAATACTGGTAGTACTCGCAATGTTGGCAGTGCTAGCGGCAGCAGATACGTCCGTGAATGCAGAAGATACCTCAACGGGGATATTGCTAAAATCGAGGCAGTTTGTGCCGGACTCAGGATTAGACCATGTCGTCAAGTCGAAATTGGAGGTACTGGGTGGTGCAGGTGCTGAGAAGACACATGTACTAATGCAGTTTTATCAGATACCAAATGCAAGCGAAAAAACCGCGCTTAATGAAACCCATGATGTGGATTTACTGACATATGTTCCTAATAACGCATGGTTTGCCGATATTCCATGCGACTCGGCATCTAATATAATTGCGCAGCCGAACGTGAGGTGGATTGGTAACATATTGCCTGATGACAAGGTGTCGCCACACATAAGAGATTATGGTGTCGGCTCTTGGGCGGTCAATCCCGACGGAACCGTGAACTTGATGGTCACGTTCTTTGGTGACGTTTCGGCTGACGAGGCGAAGCATGTAATAGGAAAATACGGAAGTGTAGTCGCAAAGCCAAGCCCGTGGGGCGGTAACGTGTGGACGGTCACGGTTCCTGAAGATTCTTATACTATCTCAAGCCTTGCAAGCGAAGACGCCGTTGAATGGATAGAATCCGTGCCTCCGCCAAGAACAATCAACAATGATGGTTCGAGAGCGGCACTCAAAGTTAACACCGTACAGGCACCACCATACAACCTGAACGGTTCTGGAGTGGTAATAGCAGAATGGGATAAAGGATTGGTTGACGGGACGCACAATGATCTTGCAGGAAGAGTTTTTGTGGGTGATCCTGGATGGCCAAAAGAGGATCATTCCACCCATGTTGCAGGTACTGCAATAGGAAACGGAACTAATAGTGCAGGACTTCTAAAAGGAATGGCACCAGCAGCTAACCTCGTCACGTATGAATGGCCCGATAATATAACAGAAATGGATAACGAGACCCTTGATGCTATTGTAAATCACAGTGCGGTGATTTCAACAAATTCATGGGGATATAAGATAGATCCACCAGGTGAAGGTAATTGCTCCATGTATGGAGACTATGACAGCGAGAGTCGAAACTACGATATGATCGTAGATGGTAAGCTTGATAACAATACAATCACCATCGTGTTCAGTGCGGGCAACCAAGAGGCCAATGCAAATTGTTCCGATAGTTATCCCTGGCCACATCCATGGGGCAGATTACCAGGACCGGGCAGCACTGCAAAGAATACAATTGTCGTTGGAGCTACATATTCAGATACTAATAACCACACATGTTTTAGCAGTAGAGGTCCTACTGATGACGGCAGGATAAAGCCAGATGTGTGTGCGCCAGGAGATCAAGCAAATGATTTTCCTACCATTCCTTGTAATCATGCATCTAAAATAAACTCTACACTACCGGGTAATAACTATGGTGAGGGGGCAGGGACTTCCATGTCCGCGCCAGCAGTGTCTGGATGTGCAGCCTTGATCTATCAGGATTACCGCAGCACTCATTCTGCTATCAATCCAACACCAGCTACGGTTAAGGCATTGCTGTTACATACTGCGGAGGACCTTGGAAATACAGGTCCTGATTATACCTATGGTTGGGGTTTGGTTAATGCTACTGCGGCTG
>MAXT01000392.1 GCA_001751225.1 Desulfuromonadales bacterium C00003107
GACCTCCCCGAAAACAAGAAGAAGCAATGACTCCGACAGCAGCCAAGCGATACGGCGCCTCTTTTTTTATAATCTGTCGACCTAACCCGGTCGCGAACCCGCCAACCGGTGCCGATACGCTTTAATTGACAAGCCGCAAAGTATAGGGGACCTTCAAGTCCTTGCCGTCGGAACAGGCCACCGCGCTCTGGCCGTTACCCGATCTGTCCTTCACCTGCAATTTTCCGCCGCTCTTCTTTCGAGAGCCCATCCACGTAATCGATCATTCCCCGCAGTGTATTGCCGAGAAAGTACCTTTCACGGGATTGAATGTCCGGAGGCAGTTGGGTGATGTTCCGGTAACTCGCATCATGTTCCATGAGCCAGGCCGAGAATCGTTCTTCCCTTTGGTACGGCTCGGCCGAGGCGGTTTCGGCTACCCCCCGAACCCAGAGCAGAAGCTGGCAGCGGCCGATTCGCAGATGCTCCAGGGCCGCATCGGTCAGACCGTAGTGGGCGAAGACCATCCGGCGGGGCTCCAGGGCAATCATGCTGTCTAGGGAGTCGAGGGCGACCTGCAAAAGGAAGCGCGGCGGGGTGGCCGGCCGCATGTAGATCCCTTGCGGCACCTCGCGGCGTACCCCGGCGACCTCCCCGGCGAAGAGCAGATCGCCGATCAGATAGCAGCAGTGGTGAGGGGCATGTCCGGGGGTGAGAAAGGCGCGTAGGCCGGTCTTGCCGATTTCTTCCTCAAAGACGATCCGACCCGCTGGAACCGGAAGGATCTCTCCGAACATTTCGGCGAGTTTCCCCAAGACCTTCTGTGAGCCCTGCCAGAGCTTTTCCGGCGCCACCAGATGCCGGATCCCTTCGGGATGGCACACTACCTTGGCTTCGGGAAATTCACGCAGCAGGGCTCCCGTTCCGCCGGCATGGTCGATATGGATATGGGTCAGAAGGACGTAGTCAAGGCGCTCGATTTTGTGGCGCCGAAGCTCGCTGATTAGATGCGGGATGGTGGAGAGGGGGCCGGGATCGACCAGCAGGGTGAAACGCTCATCCTGGTAGAGCCAGGCGCTGATGAACTGGCGAAAGCCTTCGAGGTCCGGCTGATCGAGATCGATGCAGAGGAGGTTTTCCATGGCGCTTCCTTGGAGAGTGGTCGAAAGAGACCATGATACGTTAAATGGGGGGAAGGGGAAAAGCGCCTTTTCTGAAGTTCTGGGGACACCATCCTTATGGAGGAGGGGTCGCTAGTGAAAACCTCTTTCATCTTCTATTTTCGCCCAAATCATGAGAAACTATCGGCTTTCATGGGGCGGCTGACCGGTTATGCGGTCACATTCAACCAGTCACCAACGTCCCTTGTTGGTAAAGTCAACCTCTAGACAACCGAAGGAGAGCGAAATGAGAATTCTTATTGGCGTCCTGTTCACTATCTGCTTCAGTCAAATGGCCCTCGCGAATACCACCTATGTTTGTACCAGTGGCAATATGGAACGAAAGATCGAGGTGGTTTACTTGGGTGCAGATACAGCCCCCTGCGAAGTTCGTTATACCAAGTTTGCAAACACCGAAGTGCTGTGGAGCGCCCAGGCCGAAGCAGGCTATTGTGAGGCCCGGGCCGCTGAATTCGTTGAGAAACAGCGGGGTTGGGGCTGGGAATGTGTTGAGAGCGGGGCGGATATGAGTGAGCCAGCTGCTGCGGATATGCCTGTAGTGCATCGCCCTGAATAATCGTCTCCTTAAGGAACTTTGCAGATGAAAACGAGTAAAATCCTATTGTCCATAGCCCTGCTGGTCTTAATGACTACGCTATCCTTTGCCCAAGACAGAAATAGGCCCACGGAGGAGCAGCAACGGGTAGCCAAAAGATTTGTCCATCTGTTGCATGAACAGTGGGGAATCGATACCGAAAAGATTTCGTGGCAAAGTTATTTCCTGAGGGATTTTGGTGCGGATTCCGTGGATATCAGCGAGTTGGTCATGGCCCTTGAAGAAGATTTTGATATTGAGATTTACGATGCGGAGTGGGAGGAAATAACGACGGTCAAATCGGCAGTAGATTTAATCATCGACAAATCAGATTGACCCTATTAACCGGAAAGTCCCGGACCGCTAAAGGTAAAACCCTAGTCCATAAAAAAAGGCTCTCCCCATCGGGAAGAGCCTTTTCCCATTTTTGAGATCACCTCAAAGATTACTGTAGGCACTGCAACAAGCCCATCGCCCACTGGCACCCGCCGCAGGGTTCCTCCTGAGTGTAGCAATCCTGTTCGAAATCGTCTTCTTGCAGCAGATCGCAGGGGGCCACGGCGCAGTTGCAGCAGTAGGGGTAATCGAACTCATGGACGTTTTCGCGGAATTTGCGAAAAGCCTGGTCGTTCCAGATATCGAGCAAAGGCCGTTCACTGACCTTGCCGAAGACCTTGGGTTTGACCAACCGGTCCCAGTCACTGATAAAACAGCGAAACTGATGCCAGAGGAAGTAACAGGGGTGCACTGAACCATCCCAGGAGATAAAGGCGCCGCCGTCTTCGACAAAATCGCATTTACGTTCGTAGCGGGGAACCGCCGCGGGCAGTTTCAGTTCGATACCCAGACTCGTTGCCAGCTCTTCCGCCTCGGCGAACAGGGCCTGCATCTGTCCGGCGTGGTCGGCGCTGCGCTTCAACAATCTTGGCATGTCGAGAAAGACATCCTTGCTGCGCGCTTCGGCCCGCAACTCATCGACCATCTCCATCATTCGGGCAATCTTGGGTTCAATCGTCGGCACAAACCGGCCCAGTTCCCAGCGGGGATCGTAATCGCTCACATCGAGCCCCAGGCTGGTGATCTTGTCCCGCCAGCGGGTGAAGATCTCGACAGCGGCATCGGTAGAATTATCGTAGGCGACCTCGTCGATATAGGCGCCGTCGTAGACCAGTGCCTGGGTGACGAGCATAAAGTCGGCCCCCCGGGCGGCGACCCAGCGCAGGGTGTCCAGCAGCTGCTGTTTGTTTTCTTGCATCAGCACGAACTCGACGCCGACCTTCAGCCGGGTATCAGGTTGGCGCTTGCGAGCGGCGGCCAGATAGGCAAAGGCCCGCTCCATGTCGCTAAGGTCTTCCCCTTCGCGCACCTTGCTGAAGGTGTCGGGCTTGACCCCGTCCACCGACAGGCAGAGGCGGTCGAGGCCGGAGGCAACCAGATCC
>MAXT01000393.1 GCA_001751225.1 Desulfuromonadales bacterium C00003107
CACCTTGGCTGCGGCCGCGATATAGACCGCCGCCAGAATGGCAAAGATATAAGCTTGAATAACGCCGGTAATCAGCCCGAGAAGTTGCATGACCACCGGAAAAAACAGCGGCGTGACCGTCAGCAAAATGCCGGCAATCATACTACCGCTCATGATATTGCCGAACAGGCGCACCGCCAAAGCCAAGGTGCGGGACAGTTCGCCGAGAATGTTAAAGGGCAGCATGAAGACAGAGGGCTTGATATACATCCCGAAAAAGCCACCCCACCCCCGACGCCGAATCCCCCACCAGGGCACCGCGACAAAAACACTGATCGCCAGAGCCGCGGTGGTCGATAAAGAACCGGTCGGCGGCCGATAGCCCGGCACCACCGCCAGCAAATTGGCAAACAGCACAAATACGAATAAGGTGCCGAGAAATGGCAAAAACTCCCGGGGTGGAGACAGCCCCATATCGGCGATCTGTTTCTCGATTCCGGAGACCAACACTTCGAGCAAATTCTGCCAGCGGCTGAGCTTGCCGTCGTCCCGCAAACGCCGGGTCACCAGGGCCGAACCGACGGTCAGCAGCAGCATATTCAACCAAGTCAGAACAATGGTGAGGTTGAGCTTGGCGAAGCCTGCCTGCCAGAGAATGATACTATCGGGGCTCAGTTCCATTTATGCGTCCTGATTATCGTCACGAACCGGTTGCACTCTTGGAGATCGCTTGACTATCAGCCACAGCTGACGGGACACCATAAAACCGGCACCGGCAGCCAATAAATTTTCATAGCCCCTGGACGCCAGCAGATAGAAGCCGGCCAGCACCAGTATCAATCGAAGCAGCAGACTCAAGCTGTAGAAACGGTAGGGCGAACGGCTGTTGGGTAATCGACAAACGGTCAGCCACAGCCCGGCAAAGTAACCGGCCCCTAATGCCGCACCGGCAGCCAGCGCCATGCCTAACCCTGTCAGATCAGTCCCGGTCATCTTGATCCTCCTCTTGAGGTTCACCACGATCCTTGGTAATTTCGCTGCGCTCTCGGCTGACCCAGAACCAGGCATTGAGACAGCCAAGAGCCATTCCAATCACCAGCAACATCAAAGTCCAGGAATAGGGACCGGGCCAGCGCCGGTCGACCCAGACGCCGAGGGCCGTCAGACTCACCGTCGGAATAGCCACCGACCAGCCGACCAGGCCGAACATACCGAGCCCGAACCAGGCCGGTCGCTCTCCCTGCTGTCTGGCCCGCAGAAACCTGCTGCGTCGGGCTGCCAACCGGCGACGAAATTGTTCCTCCGCAAGGGGCTTGCCCCGGTCGGCGGGCTGCTTATCGGGATTCATTTCAACTCCATAAAGCGCCGCAAGAAATCGGCTTCCAGCCGGGTCATGGCCGAACGGACCATGCGCTGCTGGTCGTCCATGACGCCGAAACGCTCATCGACAATGTTCAGCAGATCTTCCAGCCGTGGGCCGAACACGGCATTGCGCACCGAAACGGTCACCTGCGAGCCGTATTTGACCAGCACTCCCTGATCGATGGCGACAAAACCTTCGGCGCCGCCCTGTTCCTCAACAAAATAGAGCAAGCCCGACACCAGGGGGGCAACATAATCGATATGCCTGGGGCGCAAGCAGAAGGACCCGTTTTGTCCCTCGGCAGTCAGACTGGCAACCTGCCGCTCCAACAACACCTCGGTGGGAACTAACACCTTGAGCATCATGAGCTGGCCTGTTGCGCCGGCCCAGCCTCCTGCAAGCGCCGATCGGCCTCATCAATACCCCCGATCATGAACAACAGTTGTTCCGGAGCCTCGTTAAATTCATCGTTGAGAATCCGTTCGCAGCCGGCCAAAGCCTCTTCTAGAGCGACACTCCGTCCGTCCAGGCCGGTGAACTGTTCGGTAGTATAAAAGGGTTGAGTAAAAAACCGCTCCAGGCGCCGAGCCCGCATCACTGTGCGGCGATCTTCCCAAGCAAGCTCCTCGAAGCCAAGCATGGCGATAATATCTTTCAACTCTTCGTAACCGGCCAGGGTCTGTCGGACGGCTCGGGCAAGGCCATAGTGACGCTCGCCTACCACGGTTGGGGCCAGCATCTTGGAGCCGGAATTCAGCAGATCCACGGCGGGATAAAGACCTTCCCCGGCTCGTTTACGGGACAGGACGATAGAAGCCGACAGATGGGAAAAGGTATGCACAGCGGCCGGGTCGGTGAAATCGTCGGCCGGCACATAAACCGCTTGAATCGAGGTAATAGCGCCCCGCTGAGTGTTACCGATGCGCTCCTCCAGTTCGGCCAGCTCAGTGGCCATGGTCGGCTGGTAGCCGAGCCGCGAAGGCATCATGCCAAGCATCCCCGACAATTCCATCCCGGCCTGAATGAAACGGAAGATGTTGTCGACGAGCAGCAGCACGTCCTGGCCGAGATCGTCGCGAAAGTATTCGGCCATGGTCACCGCCGCCAGACCGACCCGAAAGCGGGCACCGGGCGGTTCGTTCATCTGGCCGAAGACCATCACCGTATTGTCCAGAACTCCTGATTCCTGCATCTGCCGATACAGTTCTTCGCCTTCCCGGCAACGCTCGCCGATGCCACAAAAAATCGACACGCCTTCGTGGCGACCAACCATGTTGTGAATCAGTTCGGTGATGAGCACGGTTTTGCCGACCCCGGCCCCGCCGAACAGGCCGGCCTTACCACCCCGCTCCAGAGGAGCCAGCACATCGATGGCCTTGATGCCGGTAACAAAGATTTCCGCCTTGGTGGCCCGTTCGGCCAGTTCCAGAGGCCTACCATGGACCGAACGGAGCTGAGTATTGGCGACCGGGCCCTGCTGGTCGATAGGCTGGCCGAACACATTAAACACCCGCCCGAGAATTCCTTTGCCCACCGGCGCGGTCAAAGGCTGATCCGTAGCTCGAACCGGCGCTCCCAGGGCCAGACCATGGGTCGGTGTAAGGGCCGTGCAGCGGACCAGATGCTCTCCCAGATGCAGGGCTACCTCGACAACAACATCCTGTTCCTCTCCGGCCAACAACAGCGACCTGAGGGGCGGCAGCTTGTCGCTGAAGCGTACATCCACCACGCCGCCGCGAATTGCAACGACCTGACCGCAATAGGTATCCTGCTCGACCATGAGCGCCTCTTTCCACGGGGGCAATATTTTTGTCTTTGCAGATCCCGCAGAAGCTTTGTTGTAGAGCGTTGACAACCAGAAACCAACGGCTAACCGTTCGATGATCTTAATTCTAACAGGCCGGCCAAAAATGCAAGCCGGCGACGATCGTCACGACCCTGTTTTGCGCCAGCGCCAACCGCCTTCTGCTCCACCGATACGCATATTTGTGCCAAGCCGGCTGCCGAGCGATAAGATAATAGGGGCAGGCAAGGCACCCAAAAGGCTTAAGTGGCCGTTGCGGCTGATATTGTTGCCGGCCTTGGTATTGGCCGTGAAACCAGAAGCCCCCTCGACCTGCTCTAGGATCAGCAAGAAGCATTTACCAAAGCAACCAGCGCCATTGCCGGGGTCCTCGATCAAACCAGCGAGGCCAGGTTTGTTCACATCAAACAAGCGACGGTACAGGCTTAAAAAAAACTGCCGCCCCCTTGAGGGAACGAATTAAACATGTTACGTTGTCAGCGCTTTTAAACGTCTTTGCTAGGAGAGCAGGATGACTAACACACCTCAGACCATGATTCTCGGTACCGGCCGTGCCGTACCGGAAAAAATTCTTACCAACGCCGATCTGGAAAAAATAGTCGATACCACTGACCAGTGGATTGTTGAGCGCTCGGGAATTCGTGAGCGGCATATTGCCGAAAAGGGGGCTCCCCTTTCCGAATTAGCAGCTGAAGCAGCCCGCAAGGCTATCGAAGATGCTGGCCTCGAAGCGAAGGATATCGACCTCATCATTCTCGCCACCGTCACCGGCGACATGAAGTTTCCAGCCACAGCTTGCTTTATTCAAGAGCTGCTCGGTGCCAAAAATGCTGCGGCCTTCGACATCTCTGCGGCCTGCTCTGGCTTCATCTATGCTTTGCAGATCGCTGACGGCATGTTACGCAGCCAGACCTATCGCCACGCCCTGGTGATCGGCGCTGAAGTTCTGACCTCGATAGTCGACTGGCAGGATCGTAATACCTGCGTGCTTTTTGGCGACGGGGCTGGAGCCGTAGTTCTGGGCCCGAGTCAGGACGACCGGGGTATTATTTCGACCCATATCGGCAGCGACGGCGGATACAGTAACCTCTTGTACAACGCTGGTTGCGGCTGCATCAACATGCCCACGGTGGAAAACGTTAAAGAAAATATCCACACCCTGCGCATGGAAGGCAAAGAGGTTTTTCGCCATGCAGTGGTTGCCATGAGCAAAGCCATGAAAAAAGTCCTAAAGCAGGCCGATATGTCCAGCGATCAACTGGATCTGGTGATCTCTCACCAGGCCAACCTGCGCATTATTGAGGCTTTGGCCAAACGCCTCAAACTCAGTGAAGAACAAACCTATGTCAACGTCGATCGCTTCGGCAACACATCGGCGGCCTCCATACCCATCGCCCTCGATGAAGCCCGACGCAACGGTGTCATTCAGCCTGGATCCACCATCGGCCTGGTCGCCTTTGGGGCTGGCTTTACCTGGGCCGCCGGTATTATTCGGCTCTGATTTAATACCGCGTTTAATCTAGATACTCAAAAAGAAAGCCCTTTGCCAACCAGGCAAAGGGCTTTCTTTTTGCTCAAATGAAGCTTTCTGACCAGACCCTACCCAGCCTACAAAAAAAGAGAGCCGGCGCAAGCGCCGACTCCCTAAAGGTAAACCACGGGGACAAGTCCCCGCTATTCAACTTTTCTTAGAAAGGCATGGGCCACAGACCCAGAACGGCGAAAGCAGGAATCATCAGGCCAATAAATGCCCAGATGATCAGCGAGTAAGCCAGAAGCTTGGCGCTGAGCTTGCCGTAGCAAACCAAGAATACTTCCAGGGTCAGCACCACGTAGCCTGCCGAGCAAAGAGAGAAGTAGGTGAACTGACCTTCTGGTGACTTAAACACGAAGATAAAGAAGAAGGAGATGATCATGGCGACCAAGCTGACGTTACCGACGGCCTTCAGGTCTTCCAGGCCAGCCAGCAGGGCATAAGCTACGGTGCAGTACAACAGACCATGAGCAAACAACAGTGCGCTAACCGCGCCATTACCATCGATACCGTGCAGGAATGCACTGATAAGAACGCAGGCACCTACAAATGCAGTAACGGCTCCGGTGCCTTTGGCGTCTCCGTGGCCCAGGTACAGAAATGCTACGGGAATCCACATCGACATAATAAGGATAAGTGTTGGTGCTGTTAAGTTCATTTCGGCTTTCCTCCCATACAGTTGTTTAATTATATACAGCGCTTCAAGTCCACAACAACGACAGGCCCTGACCAATACCGACTATCCAACCGCTTCATGCCATCGTCTGCCCCCTGACCGACCGCTCTCCCAAGCGGTAACCGATCAATGGAACTGTAAAACCATGGCAGCGGGTTTGAAAAATCGATGCCGGCCAAAAGCAGCGATACATCCGTCCAATCGTAAAAACGATCAATGAACAACATAGCAAGGGGCTTGTTCTCTAACAACGAACCTGCAGATTTCTATCCCGTACCCGGCAAGGATTTCGCCTGCACCCCAACAATAGGATGTCTCTGCTTTTAATACTGCTGGCCTGCTTTGAACATTTCGATCGACCGACGCCTTGAGCACCGTACCAGGATTGCACCCCACGTGACGTAACACCCAACCTGAAGCCCCTTAACGGGACCAACCTAGACGTTACGCTTTTCCACTGGCAGACACTTGTTGGCTCCGATCATCCGAAAATAAACCATTGTTTTAAGTGTTCGCAATATCGATGCCACAATCACCAAAAAAATGCAAGCTGTTAATTTACATTTCTCCCTGTTCTTGCCGAAGAAGTAAACCATAATTTCGCAAAATTTCAAGTATCCAATGCCGACCCAAACCGTCTAAACATAGCAGGTAATGGAACGCCCAACGAATCAAACTCTGGATGACTTCCCTTCTCAGACTAATCGCCCGTACCATAAACATATCAATACAATATGTATTTTTTACCCCTTCTCTCCCTTCTGACTTTTCTCGACAGCCGGCCTGCATACCCTTTAGACAATCCAATACAACCCTCAACACCACCCATCTATCCGTCCGCCCAATGAATATACGTCACCAAACGATTGATAAGACATTGTTTCATTGCTCTATCAAAAAACCAAATTTTGAAACGTCTGCCAGGCAGCCTTCGCCTGTCTGCCAGACAATAAATAAAACGATTTTGGTACTAATTTAAAGATCGCCATTTCTTCACGTCAATCCTTTCCCTTAACAACGCAAGATATTTTCTCTACGCCTTTGCCATTTGCCCGAAATGCCCGCTATGCTATAGTTTAAAGCGAATCCATCATTTACTTCGGAGGTTTTTGTCCATATGAAAAAATTTGGTTTTGCCGTACTCGCGGCAATCGCCCTCTGCGGATGCGCCATGTTCACCGCCTGGAAAGCCATTCCACCTCCGGGGGGCTGCGATCAGTGCCATACCTTGCCGATCAATGCCAACTGGACCGTCGCCTACACGCCTGTAACATTAAGCAATGAAAGCGGCAGATATTCCTGGCAGACGGAAGCATCGATCCTGCCGGAGCAAGAGTCGCCCATGCAGCAACAAAAAATCTCCGAAGAGCCCTGCTTTCGCTGCCACCGCGGCCCGAGCAAGGCACACACCGAACGCATGGGACGCTACCATCACTAGCATAACCCGTCAGATTCCCTAGAAAGGACCCTCCCGCACCGGCAGGGTCCTTTTTGCTTCGCTGACGCACAGGACTCTTATCGCAGGATACATCAATGCCTATTGTCCGCCATACCAAGATCGTCGCCACCGTCGGCCCCGCCTGCGAATCGGAAGCACAGCTGCAGAATCTGATGGAGGCCGGTGCCGACATTTTTCGCCTAAACTTTTCTCACGGCGATCATGCCAGCAAGGCCTTGATTGTCGAACGCATTCGTCGCCTTTCCCAAAAGCGCCAGCGAGCAGTGGCCATTATCGGCGATCTGCAGGGACCGAAAATACGTGTAGGAAACCTGGAAAACGATGCGGTTACGCTCTCCAAGGACCAGGAACTGTTTCTTTCGACGAAAGAACTGATCGGCAATCGGCAGCGCATTCCGGTGCGCTTTGCCGGACTGGCCAGCGAGGTCCAGACGGGCCAGCGCATTCTCCTCGACGACGGCCTGATTGAGCTGGAAGTCCTCACCATCACCGACGGCGAGGTTCGCTGTAAGGTTCGCAGCGGCGGCTTACTGAAAAGCCGCAAGGGAGTCAACCTGCCTGAAACCCGCCTGTCCCTACCGGCCTTCACCGAGCAGGATCGAAAAGACATCGACTTCGCCATTGCCGCAGACCTTGACTACCTGGCCTTGTCCTTTGTGCGCACCGCAGCCGATGTACAGGCCCTGAAAGAGTATCTCTGCACCCTTCAATCCGACCTACCGATTATCGCCAAGATCGAAAAGCCCCAGGCCGTCGCCGACTTTGCGGCGATCCTTAAAGTGGCCGATGGCATCATGGTGGCCCGGGGCGATCTGGGGGTCGAGATCGGCCCGGAACAGGTGCCGCTGATTCAGAAACAGATCATTCGCCAATGCCGTGAAGCAGGCAAACCGGTTATCACCGCCACCCAGATGCTCGAGAGCATGGTTAGCCAGCCGCGACCGACCCGGGCCGAAGCCTCCGATGTGGCCAATGCCATCCTCGATGGCAGCGACGCGATCATGCTTTCAGCGGAGACGGCTGTGGGGCAATATCCTGCGGAAGCCGTCGCTTTTATGGACCGCATGGCGCAACGAGTTGAAAACGATCCTACACTGCACAGCTCGATCTTCAATTTCTATCCTGCCGACAGCGGCTCACGCAGCCTGTCCGATGCCATCGGCGAGGCTGCCTGCCGGACCGCGACCAGTATCAAAGCCGCGGCCATTCTGGCCTTCACCCAGACCGGCGCCACCGCCGCTCGAGTGGCCCGCTATCGCCCGGCCAACCCCGTCTACGCCATCACCCCTTCGCGCAGCGTGCGCCGCAGACTGACTCTGTATGCCGGTGTCCGCTCCCTGCAGGTCGATTTTCAGGGGGACACCGAGGCCCAGATTCGCTCTTTGGAAAAAGCGGTCCTTGAGGCGGGCGCTCTGAACCGAGGGGACCTGGTAATCATC
>MAXT01000394.1:0-3180 GCA_001751225.1 Desulfuromonadales bacterium C00003107
GGATGAAAACTAGCTGAACCCTGCCATAAACGCTCAGGAGACCGCATTTCACTATGGCCAAAACTTCCAACCCCCATCTGCTGATTGTCGACAGCATCGCCGCCGGCAGCAACGAACTGGACAGCCTGCTGGCCGAACTGGACGGCCAACCGGGAATCGACCTCTACCTGGCCCGCCAGCGCCTTATTGGCCGTGGGCCAAACCTATTGGCCGAAGGCTCCCGCGAAGAGTTGGCGACCAGCGCTGCCATTCTGCTCCGGAGAGGCTGGCGCTGTTGGCTACTGCCAACCAGCAAGCCGGAGCGGCTGCCAACCCACCTACGCAGCATACAAATCGAAGCCGAATCGCTGATTTTTTTCACCGCCGGCGAGCCAATTGTTCTTGAACGGGGCATGGCGGTGGTGGCAGTGCTGGCCGACCTGTCGGGCAGCGTCATCGGCAAATATCTCAAACACCTGATGGCACAGAAGGTCTACAACGGCATCGATCTGGCCCAGCCCATCGGCAACGAGGAACTACAGCAGGCCATTCTGCGCGCCAAACCGGTGCTCGATCTCTATCTGCTGAACAGCGACGGCGGGGTGCAAAGTGCGCTACGGGTTCTGCCGGGGCGCTTCGACCCCAAGGGACTGGGCGAGGCCATGAGCCTGAGCGCCACCATCAACCTGCAGCGCATTCTTGAACGGGTACAGGAATATGCATCCCCCTGTACCCTATCCCTCGATTTCGGCCTCGCCAACCTGCCGGGCTGTCGGGTGGAAAAGGCCGTCGACGGCGGCCCCTGGGAACAACAGAATCTGGCCAGTCTTAGCCGCTTTGGCTGGTTAATCACCTGCCTGGCCGCTGACGGACCGGTTAGGCCCTCCCCAAGGGACATTCAAAACCGGTCGATCGTCCCGGGCCTGGGCGATAGGGCTTACGTCGGCGAACTGCTCGATGAACTACGCGACGAGAAGCCACCCTCAGCAGAGGCGGCTTTCCCAACCGCCAACCCCACTCCGCTGACGGCGCCGCCCCTTCGGCCACGAAGGAGCGGGTTATCCCGGCCACAGTGGCTATCGATCAGCAGTACGGCGGCAGGTATCGGCGTCTTTCTCGCCCTGGATAACACCGCATTTGCCCAGGCCGTACTGCACTACGGCATCCGGCCCGGCCTACTACCCGCAGCCTTATCTGTGGCCTTTTTGTGGGGCGGTTTCCATTTTTTACTTCTCAAGCGGCGGGTGGAGAACACCCCAACCAGCAAGGCCCGCTCACTGGCCATGGGACTGGTCGAAATACACGGTCAGGCACGCCGCAAATATGCCCTGGTGTCGCCCATGAGCCAATTGCCTTGCGTCTACTATCGCCTGCGTCGTTACCGCAAAAATCGCAACAACCGTTGGAAACTGAGCAGCTGCAAGGAGAGCGTCCACGTGCCTTTTTACCTGGAGGACGACACCGGTCGGGTAATCGTCGATCCGCAGTGGGCCACGGTGCGCCCCCGCTCCCGACAGCAGGGTTTCGGCGGCCAGCAGAGCCTGCTGATGGACAAAGCCAGCTATATTGACCGGGACGAGAAATGGATTGAGGAAACCATCGCCGAGGGGACGCGACTCTACGTCCTCGGCCAGGCGATGGAAAACGCCCTGCGACGACCTCCCCTGCGGCAGCGGGTTATCGAAGCCCTGCGGGACATCAAAAAAGATCCCACCGAACTGAAGAGTTATGACCGTGACGGCGACGGCCAAATCTGCGAGCAGGAGTGGAGCGAGGCCCGTCGTCACGTCGAAGAACAATTGCTGCATCAGAGCTTGCAGGAAAAAGGCCGCACCCTGCCACAACAGGACCGGGTAATCATTGCTCGACCGCAGCAGCGCTCGTTGCCCTTCATCATCGCTGAAACTTCCTCCGAGGCCCACCTTACGCGCAGCTACGGCCTCTATACGTTACCCCTGTTCGGTGGCGCAATTTTGACGGTTGTCTGGACGGTAGTGATGCTGGTAGAATATCTGCGGCTTATTTGACGCCTATTTAATTATGGAGGAACCCATGATCGGCCTTATCGTGTTCGGTGTGCTGCTGCTGATACTGGTGGTACTGATGGTTTATGTCATCACCATTTACAACGGCCTCATAAGCCTGAAGAACAATATCGATAAATCCTGGAGCAACATCGACGTGCTGCTCAAACAGCGCTTTGATGAACTGCCCAAGCTGATAAAGGTTTGTGAAGGATATATGCAGCATGAGCAGAAGACCCTGGAAGCGGTCATCAAGGCCCGCTCCATGGTGCAAAATGCCAGCAACGATAAAAACAGTCTGCAGGCTCAGAATATGCTCACCGACACCCTGCGCTCGCTGTTCATGGTGGTGGAAAGCTATCCCGACCTCAAGGCTGACAGCGCCTTTCAAGGGCTGAGCAACCGCATCTCAGAACTAGAGGACATGATCGCTGACCGCCGGGAGTACTACAACGACAGCGTAACGATCTACAATATCCGCATCGAACAGTTCCCCGACCTGCTCATTGCCCGGTTGTTCAATTTTGGTGGCCGCACCCTGTGGCAAATCGATGCCACCCATCGAGAGGATGTCGAGGTTAACTTTCAGCACATGTAAAAACGCAGGTATATACCGCTCTTGTTGAAGCATACCTTTATACAAAAGCTCCGACAGATTGCTGTCGGAGCTTTTTACCATTCAAAGGTGATGCACTCGTAAAAACTCATAGGATGGCTAAATAAAAAGTCCGTCCTACAAGACCTGGCTAGACATTCCGCTTCATCAACGATTTATCACAACCTTTTGTTTCTTTGATTAAACACCCAAACGCTTTGACGGCAATGAATCCTTCTGAATTAAATTGAACATCTTTCCACTAGAAATGTAACACCCTATTTTCTTTGCAGCAAATCAGTGGTTGTGCTAACAAGGCCGGTCCAGTAACCTTTAGTGACAGCAGACCACAGAGCATTTTGTTGTATTGATCACTTCCATTCGCCCATGCCCATTGGAGCCCACCATGTATGATATCGGCCGCATCAACACCCTGCAAATTCATCACATCGACTACGACGGGGCCTGGCTGCAGGCCGGTCCGCATCAGGTCCTCCTACCCGCCGCCGAGGTAACCCCCTCGATGAAAGACGATGACCGGCTAGAGGTCTTCCTCTACCAGGGCAGCAATGGCGAGCTGGT
>MAXT01000394.1:3188-5538 GCA_001751225.1 Desulfuromonadales bacterium C00003107
GAATTTGCCCTGCTCAAGGTCAGCGACGTGACACGCCACGGTGCCTTTCTGGACTGGGGTTTGGAAAAGGACTTGCTGGTCCCCTATAGCGAGCAACCGGAGCGGATGCGCGTCGGCCGTAATTATATGGTCATGGTCTATCTCGACGATCAGGGTCGGACTGTCGCCACAGCTCGCATCGACCACTGTCTGGAAAAGGCAAAACAAAAGATTGAGCTGTGCGAAGGCCAGGAGGTCGAGCTGCTGCTGTGGGAATATACCGATCTCGGCGCCAAGGTGATCATCAACCATCGCTATGGTGGTCTGCTCTACAGGGACGACCTGCTGCCTGGCCAGCGACGCGGAGACCAGTTCAAGGGCTATATTAAATGCCTTCGCGAGGACAATAAAATCGATGTGACTCTACGCCGCGGTGGTGTTGAGGAAGTGAAAGAAGCCCAGCAAGCCATTCTCGAGGCCCTGGACAAAGAGGGTTTTCTTCCCCTGCACGACAAAAGCTCACCATTGGAGATCAAGCAGCTCCTGGGCATGAGTAAAAAATTATTCAAAAAAGCCGTTGGTGGTCTGTACAAGAATCGGCAGATCGAGTTAGCCGATAAGGGAATTCGCAAGAAAAGCTGAGGTTGGGCAAAAAAATAGGCGCGTTGTCCAGGAGACCAGGCAACGCGCCAAAAGATGGAGGTATTTGTGTTTCGTGTTTGAACTATAGCGCTTCGACGAAGGATCCGCCACGTGGCGTACCGTAAAAGTCGGCAACCAAATGCCTCTCTTTCAACTGTGCATTTGTACAGTAAGCACTTGATCAGAACCTGTAACACTCCGCCCGTTGATGACGATTCCTAACGAATTGAGAACAGCCCCCCGATAAACAGGCATTCCTCTTGTGCTTGGTTCAACTCCCTGCAAACCGCATCCCCCAGGCACATATAATGTCGAGAATTGGCTTAATGCTTAGCCCCTTGCCTGCGAGAAATGACCATGGGCGATCAATGACTACCAGGGTCACATCCATGCCGCATTGAAATTCCTTGTCGCGAAAAACCATCAGTTATTCATCCGCACCGGACGGGAATAGTGTCCAGTGCTGTCATCTCTTGCCGGGCCTCCCAGTTACAAAAGGGGCAGACTAGATTCTATACGCGGCTTGATAAGCATTAGTCATACCTTCCAATGCTTTTCCGACGGTGTTGGCGTCGCCCAGGATATCTGTCGGATACTGATCTTGTACTGCCTTCAGCTAGCGTTCCATTGGGCTTGGAGCCGATCGCAAGAACCACTTGATTGGCAGGAATCGTTTGGGTGCCGTTAGCTGATTCCACCACAACCCCGTCATCTTTGATTTCCAGGACTTTTGAATTTACATGGATTTCAACCCCGTTGTTTTTAAGGGATTCGAGAACAAAATGCTGTGCTCCCCCTTCCATGTCCGCTGCGATTTCCGGCAACATTTCAACGATGACTGCTTTTTGATTATGCACCGCGATATGGTCGGCCGTTTCCACACCCACCAGACCGCCACCGATTACAACCACATTGCCGGCCAGGTCCAGCTTGCCTTTGAGTACATCGGAGGCCGTATAGACGTGGGGTTTGTCAACACCGGGGATCGGCGGTACGATCGGGGTCGAACCTGTGGCCACAATTATGTGGTCCGGGTTTTCCTGTTGAATCAGATCCATGGTGACGGCTGTATTCAACGCCACTTTGGCTCCTGCCTTGGTTAATGCCCCCTTTTGCCAAACCGTCAGGCTATTCAACAGTTCCTTACCCGGAGGGACGGCGGCTACCAGCCACTGTCCGCCGAGTCGGTCTTCTTTGTCATACAGCGTGACGTCATGACCTCTTTGCGCTGCCACAATGGCGGCTTCCATCCCTACCGGTCCTCCGCCGATGACCATGACTTTCTTACTGGTTGGCGCTGTTTCAACGGCATATTCATTCTCTTTGCCGGTGAGAGGATTAACCAAGCATGAAATCGGTTTGTTCTGCAGCAGGTGGTTCCAACAGCCTTGGCGGCAACCGATGCAATGCAGAATTTCATCCAATCGGCCCTCTTTGGTTTTGTTCGGTAGATGCGGATCGCAAATGGATGCTCTGCCCATGGAAATAAAGTCGGCTTTTCCTTCCCGAAGGAGTGATTCCGCTATTTCAGGGTAAACAATCTTGTTGACCGTTATGACCGGGATACTCACGACCCTTTTGATCTTCATGGCATAGTCGGAAAAAACCGCCGTTTTCACCGCTGTCGGTGCACAAAGCGTTGCACTGCTTTTATACACCCCGCCCGATGCATGAATGGCGGCAATGCCGGCATCTTCCAAGCAAATGGCAATGGCTTTGGTATCCTCGA
>MAXT01000395.1 GCA_001751225.1 Desulfuromonadales bacterium C00003107
TCAAGCCGTGAACGGCTACCCTTTTATTTATTACCTCCAGGAGGAAACGCGCAATGCATGTACCAAAAAAATATCTTCTCTTGATAGTTGCTGCGCTAGGACCCATGATTTGTTGCTCTTATGTAAAAAAGGAGGCAGAGATGGTTTCTAACCAGGCCACCGCAGATGGCGGCTGCTGTACTTACATTTCCTATGAGGGGAGCGCACAGATTATGCGAGTTAGCCAAACCCCGGCCTCGGTAACTCAATATAAAATCTTGGGGGGACCTGGGTACGAGGGTTATGAAGTGTGGTTCCGCTTTACTACGCAGCAAAATATACCCCATGGGGTTCGAAAAGAAATTTCCCGTGAACAGCTATTTACTTTAAAAAATAGCTGGTATGTGGGGCCAAGATATTTGGAGAAATATGGGATAGAAACGGGTAAGGCTTATCCTTGTAAATTGAAGGTGATCAAAGAAGGGACTTGTACCCCGATCGTCTTTGAGTTTGATGCTATAGATTCAGGAGATTATTTTGAAAGCCGTCCCTAATGAAGATAATTTGGCAGGCTGAGAGCATGAAAGGGTACCAGAGATATAATGGTTTGGCCGGCTATTGCTAGCCGGCCAAAATCCTCTATTCCCCTAAAATCACGTCAGGTTCAAGAGACCCTTCTACCTCAAGTTCAGGACAAGTAACGAGAGAAACACCTCCACTCCAATAGTGGTATCCATCATAATGGGAGGCACCAGTCATAGTTCCAGTACCCGTAGATACCCCCATTTCATAGAATAGTTGTATCATGTAAGGTGTAGGAGTGGACGTACTCGATCCGCCCAATAACGCTATGTAGACTGTGTCTCCAAGTACTCTTGCCGTACCATCAAATATTCTGTCAACGTAACCACATCCATACTCATATCCGTTACACGCATAGAACCCATCCCCAACGTCACTAACAATAAATTTAACGTCATTACAACCCGGGCCGTCTATACAGTTTATATAGCCCCAAGGGGGAGCACCGCCAGTTAGATCAAAATTGGCCATTTGAAAATTCATATTACTAGCATGTCCACCGTAAGCAATCCAAAAAGTGCCATCACCATTAGGGCCTCCGGTAGCTCCCCAGCTATTCTTCATTAAGTAAGCACCTTTGGAATCATCCCAGCCGATAATCAGCACCGCATGGCCACCATAGGAGCCACCTACTGAATTGACATATACATCCCCCGGTCCCGCGGTATGCCACCAGGGTTGAAAATCGCTGTAAACATTAAAACGCCAGTAGCTGGGACCATCATCGTAAAGCGAGGTGCAAAATTGAGTCTGGGTTGCACCTACCGTATAGTAATTGGTTACACGATAAGTTAACTGCTCACACCCGGAAGCACCCGAACACGGTACGGTCCTTAATGTAGGACAGGATGTACCAGATTCACCATAGGGAAAACAGGACTCATAAATGGGACCCTTATCCTCCCACCACGTAAGAGAAGTCATGCTGCCGCCGCAGCATCCTGACATAGCAAGATTGCATGAAACCTGCTCTTGTTCTGACAAGTCAGTGGGACCAAAACTAAACTCTTTTAACAAGTGGGATTCAAAAGCACCTACGGAGGCAAAAGCCCAGCATGAGCCGCAGGAACCCTGATTCTTCGGTGAGGTGACAATGCCGTCATCTCGAGCATCGTATGACAATGGTATAGCCTCCAAGGGGGGTAAAATTTGCAAATATTGCTGGTATTCTTCAGGTGATAAAGGAATATCACCAAGACCATATTCTTCGGCGGCAAAGCTTTGGCCTAAACCCAAAGCAAAGCAAAGCACCAGCAATAAGCCAATTACCCATCTCTGTTTTAGTCCTTTCTGTATCATAACCGTTGCCTCCTTTCCTTCAAGATGCAGATCAGCTTGCTTGCTAATAAACGACCATCTGCAAAACACCCCTAGATTCTTTAGAATCGGGAATTGTAAATGCAGTTTGCAGCCACAGCAAGCAAGTTGATCTAAAAATTCTCCACCAAGAGATCAATTTTCAAACATCTATTCCCCTGTGGTCGAATCAGGCTCCAAAGCCCCTTCTGTGATGCCGGTACAAGGAACGAGAGAAACAGAACAGGAGCCATTGTGGTATCCATTGTAATGCCAGGCCCAAGTCCCAGTTCCAGTGCCTGTTCCTA
>MAXT01000396.1 GCA_001751225.1 Desulfuromonadales bacterium C00003107
TCATTGAAGCCAAAATTCATCATAGCCCGACAGACAGACCCGATGTTCAAAGGCCCTTGAGGCTCAACCAATACAATAGTGATGTTTCCAATAGTCATAAAATGGTTTACCTATCCCGCGTAAGTGTCTGTATTTTAGTTATATAAAGATCTTCACAAAGCGTCTGACAAGCGGCGTCCGCAACAATGAGAGCTGTTTCGGCCCGCAGTATACGCAAACCAAGAGACACAACTTCAGCGGCCATGCCCGAACCGCAAACTCCTCCTCACAGAAACCGCCCTCGGTGCCGATTAACAATGCAAGGCAGTTCAGTTGCCGATGACCCAGGTGCTGGCTAAGACTTTGTCGCCCCTGCCCTTCGTAAAACAGTAAAGTCCGTTGAGACGCGACCATTTATGCTAGCACATGCAGCAACTCGACAAACGGCACAACCGTGGCAACAGTATCAGCGACTGAGGTTAGTCGACTACGAAAATACCGTTGTGCCGAAACTTTCAGAGCAATAACCGCCCCGCAATTACCTGCAAAAAAGCCAAGGCCCTGACCGAATCCAACGGCAGGGCCAACACCTTTTCAAGTATCTGAATTATTTCAAGTAGGACCAGGTTGCTTGGTCCTGCTTAGTTAACGCATGGCCACGGCAAAACCGGCATTCCGGCAACTGGCATAACGTTGACGTGCATCACTGGCCAGTTGCTGGTCGTAGACTTCGGCAAAATCGATTACATGACGAAAGTGACTCATAAATGCAACGCTGCAGGGTCTTCCCATGATAAGAATTTCAGCACTATGGGGATTTCGCTCAGCAATTCCGATAATGATCGGCTCATCGAGACAATCAACCGCACCGTTGTCATAAGCATGGGGGATAAATGAACCTTTGCGCCAAGTCCACATGAAACGATCCAAAGTCACAGCCTGATTTTCATCGCTGACCGTGATAAGGACCTTATTCCCGCTATTAAAAAACTGTTCGGCCAATTCACATAAGTGTCTGGCCTTCTCCGGCCTCTTAAGCTTAACGAATTCGACCTGGGTCATGCGCTGTCCCGTCTTTGTCTTAACAAATCTAAGTCACCAGAAGCTATGCAGGCTTAAAATTGAAGCCGCGGTCGAGAGCCAGCAAGTTGGCGGGAATGAATCGCTTATTGCGTTCAGGAATAATGACATCGAGAGCCTGCTTAATACTATCAAGCGACACCAAAGGATTGCGGGCCAGCAGCGCTCCCAGCATCACCATATTGGCCAACTTGACATTTCCAATCTCAGTGGCTATCTCGTTGGCGGGGATCGCCAGTGTAGAGATGTCGCTACGCTGATGGTCCCAAGCATCAATCAAGGAACTGTTGTAAAGGCAAAGCCCCCCGGAACAGATTCGAGGATAATACTTAACCATTGCGTCCTGGTTTAGAAGCAGGACATTGCTTGGGCGCCCGACTACCGGCGAACCGATTTCCTGATCGGCCACAATGACACTGCACATGGCCGCGCCTCCGCGTTTTTCCGGTCCGTAGGCGGGAAAAAAGGAAGCATTCTTACCTGCTTCGATAGCAGCATAAGCCAGCAAGTTGCCAATCAGCAGAATGCCCTGACCGCCAAAACCAGCCATAAAGACATCTTCGTTCATCCTATTGTTGTCCATGCAAAGAGACCTCTTATCTAAGCTCAACCCTGTTCCCCGCTCAGATCCTTAAAAGTGCCAAGGGGAAAGCAGGGCATCATTTCCTGGCTGATTCGCTCGTTGGCATCGAGGGCCGAAACCCCCCAGTTGGTCGGGCAAGCCGCCAGAACCTCGACGAAGGCAAAACCAGCACCGTTCTTCTGCATTTCAAAGGCTTTACGAATCACCTTGCCGGCCTGAGCGACACGCTTAGGAGCATCAACGGATACGCGTGCGGAGAAATGAGTACCATCAAGCAAAGCTATTAGTTCGGCCATACGGATCGGATTGCCGTCAGTTTGAAGATCGCGGCCGTAAGGGGTAGTGGTGGTCACCTGGCCGCTCAGGCTGGTCGGCGCCATCTGGCCGCCGGTCATGCCATAGGTCGTGTTGTTGACGAAGATGACGGTAAGATTTTCACCACGGTTGGCAGCATGAATGATCTCGGCGGTACCAATGGCCGCCAGATCGCCATCACCCTGATAGGTGAAGACAATACTATCGGGATGGACTCTCTTGACCCCGGTGGCCACCGCCGGAGCTCGGCCATGGGGAGATTCAACCACATCGATATCAAAATATTCGTAGAGCAGCACACTGCAACCGACAGAAGCAATGCCGATGGTCTGTTGCTGAACCCCGAGTTGATCAAGGGCTTCAGCCACCAGGCGATGAACCGTGCCGTGATGACAACCGGGGCAGAAGTGACTAGACACTGGTTTCAGGGAATGGGGACGCTCAAATACCGTAATCATACTATCGGCCATAATTAGTCCTTATAGCGCTTTTGCAACTGTTCGAAAAGCTCTTCCGGGGTCGGCAGCGAACCGGTCCCACCGGGACGACCATAAAACTGGACATCGGCTTGGCGATCGACGGAAAGACGTACATCTTCTACCATCTGCCCATTGTTGAGCTCGACGCAGAGGACCC
>MAXT01000397.1 GCA_001751225.1 Desulfuromonadales bacterium C00003107
CAGAAATCAATATATGAGAACAAGAATTTCGCGATGACCTCTTTGCCCGCTATGATAAAATCCAGAAATAGAATCAGTAGCAATGCGGGTGATAGCGCCATGTATTTGAGTTTGGATTTCCTAAAAGAGACTGAGATTGCACTGAAGACCACGAGCGCTATGCCCAGGATACTCGTTCTGATAAGCCTATCGGGAACAAGGTAAAATAAAGTCGGCAAAAACCGAAAACTTTTTAAAGGGTCTGTTAGTTATACTAAATATGTGTGAGTATATTTAATGTGTATTAAATAGAAATAGTGGAGATCCTACATGACCGGATCTTTAATGGGAGAGAGATGTAAAAAATGAGAAGAAAAATGAATGAGATGAGAGAAGAGACAGGTTTTAAGGAAGTAGGGCCAGCTAGAACAGAGGGCTTGGCACGAGCTAGAACCCTTGTACCGAAGGAGGTGAAATAGCATGAGTTCGATATTTGGAGAGACTTTGACCTTTGAACAGGAGGACGGACCTGACGTCAAACTGGTAGTCTCTGGCGATGAGTTCTACGCCCGTTATGAGAACGAGGACGGTTATACAGTTGTCTACGATTCCGACCTTGGATTGTACTGTTATGCCAACCTTATTAACGGCGAATTCGTCTCTAGCGGCGTGTCGCTGACACAGAGCCCACCAGCAGGAATACGACGGCATTTTAAAGAGTCGGGAAAAGTTCGTAACGCCAAATTCGAAGCGCGACATGCTCTGACGATCCCGCCACCAGACCCTTTCCTACCCCCTGGGACCATGAGGACCTTTGGAGCGAACAAGGGCTTGTTGGAAGGGCGTCGTGTCAACGAAGGAAAAGTTAAAGGCTTGACTATCATGGTCCAGTTTCAGAATGTCAAAAGTACGGTCACGACCGAGGAGGTCTCGGATATACTTAATGCTGAGGGATACACAGAAAGCGGAAACTTCTGCTCGGTCCGTGAATATTACCTCAAGATGTCCAACGGTAAACTCGATTATACCAATGAGGTGGTTGGCCCCATTACGCTGAACCATAGACGTCCGTATTATGTTCCAAACAAGTTGTTCAAAGAAGCTCTCGATGCCGTGGTTAATATGGGGATAGATCTCGCCCAGTTCGATTCCCGAGGGGAGGGCATAATCGATGCTCTGAGCTTCTTGTACGCAGGACAGACCCAATACGATGGCTGGTTGTGGCCACACAATCATGTCCTTGACCTCCAATACGGTAATATCAAAACCTATTTCTATATGATCTCCAGTCTGGGCAGGGCAAAATCGGACCTTAGCATCGGCACCTTCTGTCACGAGAACGGCCACATGCTTTGCCGTTTTCCTGATCTGTATGATTACGGGCAACGAGACGAGGATTTCGAGAAAAGTGCCGGATTTGGTCGCTACTGCCTTATGAGTTCGGGCAACCATAACAATCGGGGTCGAGCGCCATCACCCATATGTGCCTATCTGAGGAACTTAGTGGGCTGGTGCGATAATAAAATAGTGATCAACAAACCCGGCAAATATCAAGCGACACGTGGAGATTATGGGACTCTAATGGTATTCGAGACTGATAAGATGAACGAATACTTCATAGTGGAGAACCGGTCCGGGATTGATCTTGATGAGCACATACCCGCGAATGGTTTGGCTGTGTACCATTGCGATATATTAGGTTCCAACGAGTGGCAGGGAGGTAAGGCTTCTGAACACTATCAGTGTGGTCTGCTCCAGGCTGACGGGCATTTGGACTTGGAGATCAATCAAAACTTCGGTGATGAGGGCGATATGTTCGGCAGAGTTGATGGAATTGCGTTGTCTCATTCCACAAAGCCTCATTCAAGATTGTGGGACGGTTCAGATTCCGGGCTGGTTATATCAAAAATTAGTGAACCTGGCGCGGTCATAAGCTTTGTAGTAGGTCCAGCAGAAGCCGCCGTAAAGGTCGCCAGCAAAGAATCCGCCCCGAAATTGGACATTCCTGATGATGATCCCACTGGAGTGAGCGATACCATCGTAATAGAGGAAGAGGGCACGGTGCAAAAAGTCACGGTGAGTGTCGACATCAGCCACACCTACATCGGCGATTTGAGAGTTGAACTCTTTACACCGGCAGCTAAACAGACAATCCTGCACAATCGTACTGGCCGAAGTCAAGATAACCTGATAATGACCTACGATTCCGAGTTCACTGCCGCTCTGGCTGCACTCGCAGGTCAATCGGTAAAGGGCAACTGGATATTAAGGGTGACTGATCTGGCAGGAAGGGACGTAGGCAAGCTGAACAAGTGGAGTTTGAAGCTGGCATATTTAGGGTGAGCACTATAAGTGCTCCCCTATTTTTTAGCACAAAAAATGGCTGGACTGAAGGTATCGCACTTACCAGAGCGACATATGTCAAGGAAACGGCATCGAAGTATAAAACATAACCTATGCTATGCAAACGATGGCACAGTTGATAAAGCAAAGCGTGTATATTCCCAAAGGGACCGGTTTTATATCCGCAACGAATTTTCTCCCGATTGCAGGTGAGAATATGAGTAGGGGTCTTACAATAAGCTCACCAAGCATGAATCAGAATAGGAATGACCAGAAATCAATATATGAGAACAAGAATTTCGCGATGACCTCTTTGCCCGCTATGA
>MAXT01000398.1 GCA_001751225.1 Desulfuromonadales bacterium C00003107
CACAGATTCTGCGGAGGAGGCATCTTTGTTGAAACTTCACCCTTAGCACATGGGCCTTGATTAGTGGATAAAATTGGCGGACAAAGGCCACAAGCATTTAAAGCCCGTCCTGTCTATTTAAGTGGATCTAAACATGCAATTGAGAGCTATCGTTATCGATGATGATGAGGCCTGCCGAACCCTATTGGCGCTGAGGCTACGGCAAAGAGGATACGAAGTCATCTGTTTGCCAGGCCCCACGGCCTGCCCCCTGTATAAAGATGCGGAATGTTCTTGCCCGCAGGATGAGGTCTGCGGTGATTTTTTGCTGACAGATAATCGAATGCCCGACATGTCCGGCCTGGAACTGATTGAACGCCAGACTAAGGGAGGCTGCAAGGGGATGGTGGGCCAAAAGGCGGTGCTCTCCGGCACCTGGAGTCAGGAGGATTTGCGCAAGGCTCAAGGACTTGGTTGTATGGTTTTTGACAAACCCTATCACGCCGAAGCGATTGAGACTTGGCTCGATGCCCGGGAAAAGTTCATTCCGAGCGACAGAAGGCTTGTCGACTTCAGTTTTGGCGATGAGGGAGAAGGGAGTTAAGACCCGATGCTCAGTTATCTGGCATCAGATTGGCCATCTTCTGAAAGGAATTGTTGACCTTGTTGCCAAGAAGCACGATGGCAACAATGCAGACGATGATGATCAGAGCCAGCATTACGGCATATTCAGTGGCGGTCGCACCTTCTTCGTCGCGAATCAGATCCCGCCATTTCAAGCCTATTTCTTGCATATTGTTTCCTCCTGAGCAAGGTGGGCCTTAATATCTTTAATGATAAGGTTGCTAATTCAGCCTATCCAGTTATCGGCAGGTGTCAAGCAGGCAACGCTTCCATACCCTTGGTTTAGTTGAATATATATTCTCTCCGAAACGTTTTTTTTGAGGACGCCTATGATGTCCGGATTTCTGTCCAGCCTAAGTTGTTCTGTTCCTTTCGGTTGTCTTCTGAGCCTGCTGCTTCTGGCTGCCTGTGCCCGCCCTACTGCGCCACCTGAGATCAAGGTACCCGTTGAGCCATTACAGGCCGTTTCCTGGCAGGAAGTGCCAGGTTGGCAGCAAGAGGACCTGCGACCGGCCTTGGAGGCCTTTATCGTCAGTTGTCCATCTCTTAAAAGAAAACCGTCATGGCAGACTGTGTGTACCGAAACGCTGCAAGTCGATGCCGCAGACCGTGGGGCGGTTCGGCGGTTTTTTGAAAACCGATTTATCCCTCACCGCGTGCACAACTCCGACGGTTCGACTCGAGGCCTGATTACCGGTTACTATGTTCCCGACTTGCAGGGAAGTCGCACCCCCGATAAAAACTATCGCTATCCTGTCTTGTCCATCCCTGACGATCTACTTGTAATCGATCTGGGCACGCTCTATCCAGACCTGAAGGGGCGCCGATTGCGCGGCCGCCTCGATGGGCGGCGGGTGGTGCCTTACTGGAGCCGGACGGAGATCGATTCTGGTCAGGCACCGGTTGCTGGTAAAGAGTTATTCTGGGTGCAGGACCCGGTGGAGTTGTTCTTTCTGCACATTCAGGGATCGGGCCGCATCTCTCTGGAGAATGGCGAACGGGTGATGGTCAACTATGCCGAACAGAATGGCCATCCCTATCGCTCCATCGGTAAATTGCTTATCGAGTCGGGCGCTATGACCCGGCATCAGATGTCATTACAGAACATCAAGGCCTGGGGCCAGCGTCATCCTGATAAGGTGCTTCAGCTTTTAGGCGAAAACCCCAGCTATGTCTTTTTTAGTTCGGCCGAACAGGATCTTCCAAGCCCACCAGGGGCCCTTGGCTATCCACTTACACCGCAACGTAGCCTGGCCGTCGACCCGCAAACTATTCCTCTAGGTGCGCCGGTATTCATCGCTACCACCTGGCCTAACAGCAGCAGACCCTTGCAGCAGTTGATGGTGGCTCAAGACACCGGCGGAGCTATCAAAGGGGCGGTGCGAGCAGACTTTTTCTGGGGCCTCGGTCAAGAGGCGGGGAGTTTGGCTGGCCGCATGAAACAGGATGGATGGTTGTGGGTTCTTCTGCCCAGAAACGGGGCGGAACACGTTTCAGAACAATCGAAAGCAGCAACTTATCCTTAGGTCTCTTTCGTGCAACCCCTTATTATGGCTTGCTTTTCCCTGGCGCTCATGATATCGCTGAGAACAGAAAAACAGGCTTTGATGTTTTGAATATCTCATTAGGGAAACCTATTTCCTGCTTTTGACGCGGACTCTCTGCTTATGCTGACCTCCTTGGACTATCCCCAGTTGGACGAACTGCTTGCCTTCGCGGGACATCAGGACCAGGTACTTAATCGAGCCGAGCTGCTCGGTTTTCTCCACGGTCTGGTAATTACCCCCGAAGCTATTCAGCCGAGCGAATGGCTGCCCCAGGTCTTTGGTGAGGAGATCGATACTTTTACCGACCAGGAGCAAGGAGAGCGCTTTTTAAAAGGGGTGTTGGACGTCTACAATCAGATTAACCATCTGCACCTGCAGGGCCAGCTACACTTCCCTTACTGTTTAAAAGAACCTTCTGAAGAAACGGTCAGCAATGCCCTTGATTGGGGCTTTGGTTTTAACCTGGCACTTGAAATGCGCCCCGAAATCTGGTTAGGCAACGGCCCCGTGGACAACCAGGACGAAGATGATAACCTGTTTGCGAGTTTTTCCGTGGTAAACGCTATTGCTTGGCCCAATGAGCCCGATGAGGGTTGCCTGGACCAACCGACGGACGAATCTGAACTCTTGGCGACTCTTTTACTCGCCTTGCCCAATGCGGTGGCCGTAATTCAGAGCTATGCAGCTCAGCTTCAAACTCGACCGGCTAAAATTGGCCGCAATGAACCATGCCCCTGTGGCAGTGGCCAAAAGTTTAATACATGCTGCAGCGACGATCGTACTACTCTGCATTAAGATAGCTAACCTTTTTTCCTACCTATCACTAAATCAACTATGACCAAATATCAGGATATCTACCGGGCAGCCTTAGCCAAGTGGGGCGAAGAGGCTCAATTTGACCAGGCCGTTGAAGAATGCGCCGAGTTAATTGCTGCCTTGAAACATTTCAAGCGGGACAAAGTTGACCAGCAACAGGTTGTGGACGAACTGGCGGATGTGGCGCTGATGGTCGGCCAATTATCCTTTATGCTGGGCGAGGAGCGGGTCGAGCGGGCTATCGAATCCAAGTTGTGCAAGTTAAAATCATTGCTCACCGCCGGAGATTCACCGGATCCGTCATGACGCGCTTTGTCTATTTTCCCACCCCTCAATTTGCCGCCAAGTTGGAGAAGATACAGAAACAAGATCCTCCCGGTTACCTTCGCATCCATCAGGTTATCCAACGGCTGCTTCTTTGCCCCAGCGACGCTGATGGTCAGATGCGCGGCGTTCACCATGGCCGGTTAAAAAAATATGTCGGTCGCCGCGACTACCGGCTGATTTACGAGTGGTGCCAAATCTGTCGCAAAAAAAGTCGTCGCATGGCAGCTCAGTGCAACCATTGCGACAGCGTCCCTGACCACAGCGTCATCTTTTTTGATCTCTATCATAAAAACGAAAGGTCTCACCTGAAACACCTGTAACGAAACTTGAGCAGGCGGTGGCACCGAAGTCTAAAACCCTGGCATCTATAGCTGTGTCTACAGGAATTTGAATTCTCCAGCGCCCGTTGAGCTTTTTCGCTGAATGTTGTAAGTCCTGCCTTTTCCCGGTAT